>DASUHU010000116.1:0-5945 GCA_036273395.1 Candidatus Limnocylindrales bacterium | reverse complement strand
GGACCTGTCGCGGGGCCTCGTCGGCGTCGCTCGGGGGCGGCTCGTCGTCAACCTGCCCGGCAGTCCACGAGCCGCGCTCGAATCGCTCGAGGCCATCGAGCCGACGCTGCGCCATGCCCTCGAGACGCTCGCCGGCCCGTTCGATCACGGAGCGGTCGACGGCGATCGCCCGGACCTGCCCGAGGTCGACGCGCCGGGCGACGCGCCGGACCAGGCGCCACGCGACGGCTCCTCGTCCGGCTACGATCCCCGCTGATGTTCTCGGCCTTCGCCGACGTCCCGGCCTACCCCTTGGTCTTCGCGGTCTTCTGGGGCGCCGCCGCGATCTTCGCCCTGGCGATGGCCCGCCACCTGCGGGTCTTCGCCGCGACCCGGGCCGCCGGTCCGAGCCCGTTCGAGGCGATGCCGCGCCGCGTCTGGGGCGTGATCGAGTACTCGTTCATCCAGACGAAGATGTTCAAGGACCCCCGGGCGGCCCTCATGCACTGGGGGATTTTCTGGGGCTTCGTGCTCCTGACGATCGGGACCGCGAACATCGTCACCGGCGGGGTCATCCAGGCCATCCTCTCGATCCCGTTCGATGGCTGGATCTGGTCGATCGTCCTCGGGCTCCAGAACGTCGTGGCGGTGATCGTCATCGCCTCGGTCCTGTGGGCCTTCGAGCGGCGGCTCATTTCGAAGCCCCGCCGCCTCACGTTCAACCGGGATGCCCTCCTCATCCTCGCGATGATCGGCGGCCTGGTAGCGGCCGAGCTGTTCGCGGACGTCTTCGAGGTCGCGCGGTATGGCGACCAGCGCGGCGCGATCGTCGCCGACGCGCTCGCGGCGCCGCTCCGGGCGACCGGCCTCCCGAGCGGCGCGCTCGAAGTCGGGGTCGCGATCCTGTGGTGGGCCCACATCGCGCTCGTCTCCGCGTTCCTCATCTACCTGCCGTTCAGCAAGCACCTCCACATCGCGACGGCATTTCCGAACGCCTACTTCCGGAAGCTCGCGCCGCGGGGCCAGCTGCCGGCGATGGACCTCGAGCAGGAGGACGCGACGTTCGGCGTCCGGACGCTCGCGGACCTCGGCTGGAAGGACCTCCTCGACGGGTTCACCTGCACCGAGTGCGGCCGCTGCCAGCAGGCCTGTCCGGCCTGGAACACGGGCAAGCCGCTCAACCCGAAGCACTTCATCATGGGCATCCGCGAGATGTCGGTCGAAGCCGAGGCCGGCCTGCCCCTCATCCCGAACTCGCCGATCGTGCGCGAGACGTACGGCCTCGACGACAGCGTCTCCGCGGACCGCCTCCTCGAGCCGATCGTCGACAACGCCATCCCGTTCGATGCCGTCTGGGACTGCGTGACCTGCGGCGCGTGCGTCGAAGCCTGTCCCGTGCTCATCGAGCATGTCGACAAGATCGTCGGGCTGCGCCGGAACCTCGTCCTCGAGGACTCCCGCTTCCCGCAGGAGCTCAACGGCGCGTTCCGGAACATGGAGGGCGTGGCCAACCCCTGGGGCCAGCCACCGACGACCCGGACCGACTGGACCAGGGGCCTGCCGTTCGAGGTCCCGACCGTCGCGTCCCTGGCCGCCGAGGGCCGGCTCGACGAGATCGAAGTCCTGTACTGGGTCGGCTGCGCGGCCGCGTTCGACGAGCGGAACAAGAAGGTCGCACGAGCCTTCGCCACGTGCCTCGATGCCGCGGGGGTGCGATTCGCGATCCTCGGGCAGGAGGAGTCGTGCACCGGCGATCCCGCCCGCCGGATGGGCAATGACTACGTCTTCCAGATGCTCGCGTCGGGCAACATCGAGACGCTCAACCGCTATCGGATGGGCGAGCGGACGATCGTCACGGCCTGTCCCCACTGCTTCAACTCGATCGGCAACGAGTACGGCCAGCTCGGCGGCCACTTCGCGATCAAGCACCACGCCGCGTACCTCCGGGAGCTGCTCGCGGCCGGCAAGCTCCGGGTGATCGAGGGCGATGGCGCCGCCGCGGACGGGCGAGACGGGTTCAACGGCTCGGCCGGCGCGCGCTCGGTGACGCTCCACGACTCGTGCTACCTGACCCGCTACAACGGCGTGATCGACGAGCCGCGGGAGGTCCTCGGGTCCATCGCCGGGCTCGAGCTGCGCGAGATGGACAACCGCGGCCGGAACACGTTCTGCTGCGGCGCGGGCGGCGGGCGGATGTGGATGGAGGAGACCCGCGGGACGCGGATCAACGAGTCGCGGACGGCCCAGGCCCTCGCCACCGGCGCGAGCGCCGTCGCGACCGAGTGCCCCTTCTGCATGACGATGCTCAAGGACGGCCTCGAGGCGGCCGACGCGAACGTCGGCGGCGCGGTCAAGGCGATCGACATCGCCGAGCTCCTCGCCGAGTCGCTGGCTCCGGTCCAGCCCGGCCGGCGGGCGCTGCCCGTCCTCCAGTAGCGGGTCCTCCCGTAGCGGCTCCCGCCGTCGAGACTGTTCTGCGCTTCTAACGCCCGGGCACCGGGTGGGTGAGAAGAACGTGTAGCCCGTCCGCCGTTACGATCGACCCTGATGACCACGGTCGCGGCACCGCCGACCTCGAGCGCCGGGCAGTATCGGCTCACCGACGAGCAGCTGCTCCTGCGGGAGACGCTCCACGACCTGGCCGACGAGCGGATCGCGCCGCGTGCCGCGGAGATCGACCGGAGTGGCGAGTTCCCCGAGGACATCCGCCAGCTGCTGGCCCGGCACGACGTGCTCGCACTGCCGTTTCCGGAGCGGTTCGGGGGTGTGGGCGGCGACCTCCTCACCCAGTGCGTCGCGATCGAGCAGATCGCCCGGGCCGACACGACCTCGAGTCTCATCCTCACGGTCCAGGGCCTCGGCTCGCTGCCGATCCTGCTCGGCGGGACCGAGGAGCAGCAGGGTCGCTTCATCCCGGATCTCGCCTCCGGGGCCAAGCTCGTGGCGTTCGCCCTGACCGAGCCCGAGGCCGGCTCCGACGCCGGCGCGACTCGCACCCGGGCGGTCCGTGACGGTGACAGCTACGTCATCGACGGCACGAAGCGGTTCATCACGAACGGCAGCGTCGCGAGCCTCATCACCGTCTTCGCCGTGACGGATCCGGAGGCGCGGACGAGCAAGCGCCTGAGCTGCTTCGCGGTCGAGGTTCCGAGCGAGGGCTTCAAGGTCAACCGCCTCGAGCACAAGCTCGGCATCCGGGGCAGTCCCACGGCGGAGCTCAGCTTCGACGGCGTCCGCGTGCCGGTCGAGAACCGCATCGGCGAGGAGGGCGACGGCTGGAAGCTCGCGATGGGGACGTTCGATCGATCGAGGCCCGGGATCGCGGCGCAGGCCGTCGGGATCGCCCAGGGCGCGCTCGACGCGGCGGTCGCGTATGCCAGGGACCGCAAGCAGTTCGGCCAGCGGATCGGCGACTTCCAGATGATCCAGGCGATGCTGGCCGACATGGACGCCCGGATCGAGGCCGCCCGGCAGGTCACCTACAAGGCCTGCGTCGAGATCGAGGCCGGCGCGCCCGACGGGGCCCGCTGGGCATCGATCGCCAAGCTCATCGCCGGCGACACGGCGATGGCCGTGACGACCGACGCGGTCCAGGTCTTCGGCGGCTATGGCTACACCGACGACTTCCCGGTCGAGCGGATGATGCGTGACGCCAAGATCACCCAGCTTTACGAGGGGACGCAGCAGGTCCAGCGGCTGGTGATCGCCCGAGCGCTGCTGGGCAAGGGCGGGTGAGGGGATCGTGCCGCTGAACATCGTCGTCCTCGCCAAGCCGGTGCCGGATCCCGCCGCCGCGGCCGAGAAGCTCGGACCGGACAACCGACTCGATCGGTCCGCCTCGCCGAGCGTCATCAACGGCAACGACGAGTACACCCTCGAGGCGGCACTCCAGCTGGTCGAGGCGCACGGCGGCGAGGTCACGCTCCTCGCGATGGCGCCGGCAGGCGGCGCGGAGACGCTGCGGAAGGGCCTCGCCATGGGCGCGACCCGCGGCGTGCTGGTCACGGATCCTGCCCTCGCCGGCTCCGATGCCTGGTCCACCGCGAAGGTCCTCGCTGCCGTGCTGAAGGATCTCCAGTTCGATCTCGTCCTCGCCGGGTTCGATACGTCCGACGGCGTCGGGGGCGTGGTCGGGGCCGCGGTCGCGACGCTGCTCAAGCTGCCGTACCTGTCCTCCGCGGCGGCGATCGAGCCGAATCCGGATGCCGGAACGGTTCGCGTCCGACGGATCAGCGGGTCCGGCTTCGACGTCCTCGAAGCGAAGACCCCGGCGCTGATCGTCGGGACGCAGCTGCTCGGAGCGCCGCGCTATCCGTCCCTGAAGGGGATCATGGGGGCGCGCTCCAAGGAGGTCAGCCAACGGTCCCTGGCGGACCTCGGGCTCCAGGCCGACGGTTCGGACGCCGTGGGTGGTGGTGCCGCGCGGACCGAGGTCAGCGCCAGGCGAACGCCACCCGCTCGCGGCGCGGCGACGGTCGTCCGCGGCTCGGCCGGCGAGGCCGCGAAAGCGATCGTGGCCCTCCTCGCCGAACGGCGGCTCGTCTGATGGCCGGCTTCTGGGTCATCGCCGAGATCAACCCCGACGGCAGCCTCGCGCGCGCCTCCGCGGAGCTCGCGACGCTCGCGCGCGAGCTCGCCTCGACGGCCGGCACCGAGGCCCACGGGATCGTCGTCGCCACGGAGCCGAGCGCGGCCGCGAAGGAGCTCGCGACATACCTCGGTGACGTCATCGCGATCGCGGATCCGAGCCTCGCCGATCACGCCTGGGCGCAGGTCGCGGCGCAGCGGGCTGCCGAGGTCATCGACACCTCCGGTCCCACGGCGATTCTCACGGGAGCGGCATCCGACGGCCGCGACATCGCGGGCACGCTGCTCGCGCTCCTCGACGGCGCCATCCTCGTGAACGCCACCGCGGTCACGTGGGCGGAAGGCTCCGGCGAGTCCGTCGAGATGAGCGTCTTCGGCGGCAAGCTCATCACGACCTCGTCGTTCCGCGACGGCGTCGACGTGCGGATCGTCACGGTCCGCCCGAACGTCGTGACGGCCGAGACGGCCTCAGCGCCCGGAACGGTCCGGACCGAATCCCCGAAGGCTGACCTGACGCTCCCGTCGGTGGCGATCGTCGATCACGTCGCGGCCGAGGGCGCCGCGGCCAAGATCGATGACGCCCGGATCATCGTGGCGGGCGGCCGCGGCATCGGGGGCGAGGCGGGATTGGAGCTCGTCCAGCAGCTTGCGGATCGGCTCGGCGGTGCGGTCGGCGCCACTCGCGCCGCCGTCGATGCTGGCTGGATCCCGTATGCCCAGCAGATCGGCCAGACCGGCAAGATCGTGAAGCCGCAGCTCTACCTCGCCCTGGGCATCTCGGGCGCGATCCAGCACAAGGTCGGGATGCAGACGGCGGGCACGATCATCGCGGTCAATCGCGACCCGGACGCACCGATCGCCGAGTTCGCCGACATGCTCGTCGTCGGCGACCTGTTCGAGGTCGGCAAGGCCCTGGTCGCGGAGCTCGACGCGCGGGGTTGACCCTGCATCTTGTGGTATGGTCGCTTCACACCACAACAGGTAGTGGTGGGAGGAGGAGCCAACCGGGATGCGCTGCCCCACCTGCGGCGAACGAGACTCACGGGTCGTCGATTCGCGCGACCTCGACGAGTCCGCCACGATCCGGCGCCGCCGGGAGTGCAACGCCTGCGGCTCGCGGTTCACGACGTACGAGCGCGTCGAGGCGGCGCGGCTCGTCGTCCTCAAGCGCGACGGAACCCGCCAGGAATGGGATCGGGCAAAGCTCGTCGGCGGCCTGCGCAAGGCCCTCACCCGACGGCCCGTTCCCGATGGCGCCGCCGAGCAGGCCGCCGATGAGATCGAGGCCGAGCTCCGGGCCGAGGGCATGACCGAGGTCCCGACCGCTCGAATCGGCGAGCGCGCCATGGCGAAGCTCCGCGGGCTGGACCAGATCGCCT
>DASUHU010000115.1:0-3207 GCA_036273395.1 Candidatus Limnocylindrales bacterium | reverse complement strand
GCGCGTCGCTCAGCCCCGACGAGGTCCTCCGGTGAGACGGACATAGGCAAGCGTTGCCACGGCCGCGACGATCCCGAGGCCGATGACCGCGGCGATGGCCAGGCCGGGTGCTCCCACGAGGCCGGGTCCGGAGCCAGAGCTCCTCGTGTCGCCCCCGAGATCGCTCGGCAGGGGCGCGAAAGTCGCAGCGGGGAGGGTCGCAGCGGGGACGGTCGGAGCCGGGACGGTCGGAGCGGGTGACGCGGAGCTCGCGGCAGCCGCCGCGCGGACGACCTCGACCCGGGGCAGCCCGTCGGTCAGTCCGGCGGCCGGCCCGGAACCGGTCGAGCCGGTGACAAGCCCGGCGGCCTCGAGCCCGTACCAGGCGAGCCCGAGGGCACCGATGACGAGCCCGCCGACCAGGAGGATGGTCGCGAGCCACGGTCGGACGCGATCGCCGCCGGCCAGGACCCGCATCGCCTCGGTCGGTTCGAGCGTGCTCAGGACGAGCGGCCGGCCGCCGCCCGAGGTCATCGTCGCCTCGCCGGCCTCGGTCCGGACCGGCCAGCCGAGGACCGTGGCGTGCTCGATGCTCGAGATCTGGTCGATGCGGGCTCGCGCCGGCGCTTCCGGTGGCAGCTCCGCGGGCGCGCGGTCCGCGAGATCGGAGACGACCCCGACGCTCTCTCGGGTCAGCACGACGACCCCGGGGCCCAGGGCGGCGGTGTCGATGGCGATGCCGTCGAGGCCTTCGTGCACCTCGAACGGGACGACCTCGACCCCGTCCTCGAACGTCATCCAGCGACGGCCGAGCCTGGCTTGGAGGCGGGTCCGGCGCCAGACGAGGGGCTGATGAGCCGCGTCCTCGAACTCGTTCTCGCCCTCGATCCGGCCCTGGATCCCGACGAACCGGCGCTCGCCCGCCTTCGCCAGCCTGACGGCCTCGGAGACCGGCACCCGCGGCACGGTCGCGAGCAGCCGGCCGAGCCGATACCCGGTTCCGAGGGTTCGAAGGGTGGCGATCCCCGCGAGCACGGCGACACCGCCGGCAAGGACCAGGAGCAGGGGGATCACGCCCGGATCATACGAAAGGGCCCGGAGGAACCTACCCGACACGTGGGCGTTGATGCGATCGCCGCCGTTAGTGTCGCTCGGCCCCTCCGGGCTGAACCGAACGCTAGCGGCCCGTCCCGGTCCGGGTCAACCGGCCCTGTCCACGAGTTCCACGTCACTTCGAGCGGTTGTCCACGCTCGGTCCACAGCTCGCGGCCAGCCCACGAGCGAATGGGCTCGCCCCGCCTCGTGCGTCCTCAGCCGGCGGCCCGACCGGTCGCGGGGTCGATGGCGTTCTGCGAACCGCCGTAGCTCGTGAGGACGAGCCGGCCGCCGAGCAGCTCTGCCCCAACCACCACGTCCGAGTGGGCGATCCGCCAGGCGACCGAGCCATCGGCCTCGATCGCGAACGTCTCGAGCTCGCTCTGGAGCAGGACGTGCCGGAGTCGCGACGAGGCCAGGACGGCCAGGATCGGCGTGGCCGAGCGATGGCTCCATCGCAGCAACCCGGTTCTGGCATCGAGCCCGTAGCCGTGGAAGCCGTACTTGACGACGAGCTGACCGGCCGTGTCCCAGAGGACCGCGGCAGGTTCGTCGTTGATCGTCGACGCGAGCCGGACCGTCCAGCTGCCCGCGGGCCCGTCGATCCGCAGCTCTGCCCGGCATCGAGCGTCCGGATCCGGGCCCGTGAGGTCTCCGAGATCGGTCAGCTCGCCGCCGGCTTCGGTGAGGGCGAACACCGCGGCGGCCTGACCCGAGCCGGCCCATCGCCAGCGCGCTCGAAGGCCGCCGGGATACGCAACGGTCGCGTCGTGGGCCTGGACCGGCGAGCTGGTCACGGCGTGGCGACCGCTTCGGGCTCCGCCTCGGTCCCTCGGCGGCGCGGGGTCACGACGCCCGCTGGATCGGCGGCTCCCCGTGCTCGGCGATGGCGGCGACGTCGGCGATCGCGGGAGGGTCCGCGATGGGCGCGACCTCCGCGTCCGCCAGGAGCCGGAGGCTTGCGGGGGCAATCGGGAAGACGCTGTTCGGCAGGCCCGCGGCGGCCCAGACCGTCGCGAACCGGCCCACGTCGGGATCCATCACGACCCGCAGCCGGCGGCCATGCCCGAACGGCGGAATCCCGCCGATGACGAAGCCGGTCAGCTCGTTCGCCTCGCGGGCGCTGGCCCGGCGGACGTCGGATCGGCCGATGACCGCGCCAAGTCGCGCGGGGTCGACGCGGTTGTGGCCGGCCATGAGGCAGAGCACGGGCTCGAGGCTGCCATCGTCCCGCCGGGTGACGAAGACGAGCGACTTGACGATCTGTCCCAGCTGCGCCCCGACCGCGCGGGCAGCCTGCTCCGCGGTGTGGGTCGAAGCGGGAAAGGTCCGGATCTCGAGCTCGACGCCACGCTGGGCCGCGGCCTCGACGACCCGCCTGATGGCCGGGTGCGCGAGGCTGTCGATCACGGCGCGGAGTCTAGCATCGGGCCTCCGGCCGATCGAGGCGCAGGAGCTAGGATCGCGGCCATGGGAGCGGTGGTCTTCGACTGGGACGGGACGCTCGTCGACACGTTGCCGGCGATCCTCCGAGCCAACGTCGATGTCCTGCTCGAGTACGGCCGGCCGTTCGACGAGGCCCGATTTCGAGCGGCCTACACGCCGGACTGGCGGCGGATGTACATCGCCCTCGGGATCCCCCCGTCGGAGCTCGAGACGGCCGGCCGGCGGTGGCTCGAGCTGTACCGCGAGGCCGGCAGCCTCGCGCCGTTCCCGGGCGTCCGGGACGCGCTGCTCCGGCTGCGCGAGCGGGGCCACGTCCTGGGGCTCGTGACCGCCGGCGATCGCGAGGTGGTCGAGGATCAGCTCCGCCGGTTCGACCTCGGCGAGCTGATCCCGGTCCGGGTCTGCGGCGACGATCCCTACCCCGCGAAGCCCGATCCCACGCCGCTCCGGCAGGCCCTCGCGGCGCTCCGGCACCGGACCGGCCCGAGCGACGCGGCCTATGTCGGCGACGCCCCGGACGACATGCGGATGGCGTGTGCCCTCGGGGCTCGGGCCGTCGGGATCGTCGGGATCCTCAGCACCACCGAGGGCCTTCGCGCGGCCGGCGCCGACGAGGTGCATCCGTCGGTCGTCGCCTGGGTGGACGGGAGCGTGCCCGATCCCACGCTCGGGGCGCCGCCGGCGACG
>DASUHU010000114.1:0-4994 GCA_036273395.1 Candidatus Limnocylindrales bacterium | reverse complement strand
TGGAGGGCAACCGCCGGCACCTGTCCGCGCGATGCCTGGACGCGAGCCACCGCGAGCTCGACCTCGAGCATCCGCTCGAACCGGGCGGCCTCGGTCCAGATCGCTCCCATCTCGGGCAGCGTGTAGCGGCGGATCATGCCGGCACGCCCGCGAGCGCGGACGGGGGCTCGACGCCGGGGACCGGGCTGACGTCGGCCCCGATGTCGTGGCGACGCTGCATGCCATCGAAGTGGATCTCGCCCGCGGCGCGCTCGGCGAGCGCTCGCGCTGCCTCGAGATCGGCGCCCCGCCCCACGACCGTGAGGACCCGCCCGCCATTCGTCCCGAACCCGCCGTTCGGGCGCGCGATCGTGCCCGCGTGGAACACGAGCGCGCCCAGTCCGGCCGCGCGATCCAGGCCCTCGATCGGGTCGCCTCGCCGCGGCTCGCCCGGATAGCCCTTCGCCGCGAGCACGATGCCAACGGCGGCGCCGCTGGCGGCGGTTCCGAGGGGCGCAGCCGCGACGTCCCCGAGGTGTCCGCCCGACGCGGCGGCGAGCACGGGTGCGAGCTCACCGGTGAGGCGCGGCAGAGTGACCTGGGCCTCAGGGTCGCCGAGCCGGACGTTGCACTCGAGCAGCGCGGGGCCATCCGAGGTGAGCATCAGGCCGGCGTAGAGGAAGCCGCGGAACGGAGTCCCGCGCCGGGCCATCTCGTCGAGCATCGGCCGGTGGATCGCCTCGACGATCGCCTCGACCCGTTCGTCGGGGAGATCCGGGAGCGGCGAATACGCGCCCATCCCGCCGGTGTTGGGCCCGCGGTCGGCGTCGCACAGGCGCTTGTGGTCTCGAGCCGCCGGCAGGGCGACGGCCCGCGTCCCGTCGCAGATCGCGATGACGCTCGCCTCGCGGCCATCGAGCCGCTCCTCGATGACGAGCGCGGGCTCGTCCGCGGGACGTCCCGTGAGGAAGCTCGGTGCGAGCCCGAGCGCCTGGGCCAGCGAGGTCGTCACGATCACGCCCTTGCCGGCGGCCAGGCCATCGGACTTCAGCACCGCCGAGTGACCGTCGGCGTCCAGCTCGCGGATCCAGGCGAAGGCCGGCTCGAGCTGGCCACCCGTGAACGCGCGTGATCGAGCCATTCGCACGCCCGCGGCCTCGGCGACGGCATGACAGAACGCCTTCGAGCTCTCGAGGGCCGCCGCTGCGCGCGTCGGCCCGAATGCCGCGATCCGAGCCGCGGCCAGGGCATCGATGACGCCGGCGGCCAGGGGCGCCTCGGGCCCGACGACCACGAGGTCGACGTCCGCGAGCCGAGCCGCTCGGACGACCGATGCCGGATCGAGCGGGTCCACCTCCCGGACGACAGCCACTCCCGGGATGTCCGCGATCGCGTCGCTCCCGGGAGCCACCACCACCTCGTCCACGCTCGTCTCGGCCGCCAGCTTCCAGGCCAGCGCGTGCTCCCGACCGCCCGAGCCCGCGACGAGGACGCGCATCAGACCGCGACCGGCGCCCGGCGCCGCATCGGGCGCCACGCCCGCTCGATCGTCTGGGACCGTTCGGGTCCCACCGACACGAGCACGATCGGCACGCCCGCGTGGTCCTCGAGCGCCGTGACGTAACGGCGGGTCGCCTCGGGCAGGTCGTTGAGCGATCGGACGTCGTGGATCGGGGCGTCCCATCCCTCGAACGTCTCGTAGATCGGAGTCGCCCGGGCGAGCATCGAGCCCGACGAGGGCCAGTGGTCGAGCCGCTGGCCGTCGACCTCGTAGGCCACCCCGAGCTTGATCTCGGGGATCCCGGACAGGATGTCGAGCTTGTTGAGCATGATGCTGCTGACCGAGTTCACGGCGACCGCGTAGCGCAGCGGCACCGCGTCGAACCAGCCAACGCGCCGCGGCCGGCCCGTGGTCGTCCCCACTTCGTGCCCGCGCGCCGCGATCCCCTGGCCGATGCCGTCGGTGAGCTCGGTCGGGAACGGCCCCGAGCCGACGCGGGTCGCATAGGCCTTCATGACGCCCATGACCTCGTCGACCTGGAGCGGCCCGATCCCGCCGCCGGTCGCGGCGCCGCCCGCGACCGGGTTCGACGAGGTGACGTAGGGATAGCTGCCGTGATCGAGGTCGAGGAGCGTGCCCTGGGCGCCCTCGAGGAGGACGTGCGCGCCGTCGCGGAGGGCCCGCTGGACGAGCCACGTCGTGTCGTCGAGGTACGGCTCGAGGCGCTCGCCCCAGGCCGCCGCCTGATCGACGAGCGCCGGCACGTCGAATGTCTCGCCCCCGAGCGACGCGAGGAGGAGGTTCTTGTCCGGCAGGGCCCGATCGATCCGGGCGTGCAGGACCTCCCGATCGAGGAGGTCCTCCATCCGGAGCCCGAGCCGCCAGGCCCGATCGGCGTAGGCGGGCCCGATCCCCCGACCCGTGGTGCCGACCTTCTCGCCCGCGAGCCGGCGCTCGTTGGCCTGGTCGAGCGCGACGTGGTACGGCATGAGGACGTGGGCACTCCGGCTCACGCGAACGCGCGAGACATCGATGCCCCGACCGGTGAGCATGTCGAGCTCGGCGATGAGGGTCGCGGGGTTCACCACCACGCCGTTCCCGATCACCGACGTGATGTGGGGATACAGCACGCCCGAGGGCACGAGGTGGAGCTTGAAGACCTGGTCGCCCCAGACCACCGTGTGGCCGGCGTTGTCGCCGCCCTGGTACCGAACCACCATCCCGACCTGCTCGGCCAGGAAGTCGGTCGTCTTGCCCTTGCCCTCATCGCCCCACTGCAGCCCGACGATGACCGTGGCGGGCATCAGAGGCCGCCCGCCATTTCAGCTGCCGGCGGCGTTGTCGGCCTGCGCGCCGTGTTCACGCCCGTCCAATGGCGCTCGCACGTCTGCTCAGCCTCCGCCTTGTCGGCGGACGCCTCATGGGCGGGGCTGATTCCAGGAGCAAACAAAAAGGCCCGGGCCGGATGGCTCGGGACCTGGTTGCAAATCTCCCGTCGGTGCCGGCCGCCGAGGCGGCTCTGGTGCTGCCGGTCGCTCGGCCGCCTCACGGGACGGTCGACGCGCCCACGACGCGCGATCGCAGACCTCCTGTCGGGGACCGCCTCGACGCGGCCCGGGGACCGGCCGAGTCTACCAACCCCATCGGCCCGACGGGAGTCAGGTGGCGTCGGTCCTGTCAGGCCTCGTCGGCTGGCCAGCGCTCCTCGAAGACGGTCTGCTCGCGCGGCAGCCGTGCCTCGCCGGGCTTCGACTTCGGGGCCTTGGCCGCCTCGCTCGGGTGCCCGACGGCCAGGATCGTGTGGATCGTCCAGCCCTGGGGCACTGCCAGTGCCTCGACGAACGGCGCGGCGACGCCCTTTCGGACCCAGCCGATCCCGCCCGCGAGCCCGACGAGGTGCGCCGCGACCAGCATCCGCTCGACGGCGCGACCCTCGTCGTAGGCCCGAGCGAACGGCCGCTCCTCGTCGTCGGGCAGGGCCACCGCGATCGCCGCCGGCGCCGTCGTCAGGAGACGGGTCTGGGGCATCCCGGCCTCGGCGAAGCGCGCCAGCGTCGCTCGGTCGCGGATGACGATGAACCGCCAGGGCTGCTCGTTGCTGGCGCTGCCGGACCATCGTCCGGCGTCGGCAATGGCGGCGAGCTGCGCGTCGGACGGCGCCTCGTCGGTGAACTCGCGGACCTGGCGGACCCGCAGGAGGGGCCGAACAGCCTCGGCCGCCGGCATCGCTTCGGTTGGCATGCTCGAAGGGTCGCACAGCGCGAAGGAACGGGTGATCGGCGGGTGAGCCGGCGATGACCGACGCGCCCTAGGGTGGGCGCCACCGCAACGATCCGCCGCACGCAGGGCCGGCCCGTGACCCGTCGGCTGGCCAGGGAAGGAGTCTCGGACCCGTGAACAAGGTCCTCCTCGCAGGGCGCCTGACGCGCGACCCGGAGATGCGCGCGCTCGCATCGGGCAAGCACGTCACGCAGTTCAGCGTCGCCACCACCGAGTACGCCGGGAACGGCAAGGAACGGCCCGAATATCACAACATCGTCACCTGGGATCGCCTCGCGGAGATCTGCGGCCGCTATCTCGGGAAGGGCCAGCAGGTCGCGATCGAGGGCCGGATCCAGACCCGGACCTGGGATGACGACAAGGGCAACCGGCATTGGAAGACCGAGGTCGTGGCGACGTCGGTCGAGATGCTCTCCGGGCGCCGGAAGAAGGACTACGCCGCGGAATCGGCGGTGGAGGGCCTCGAGGCCGCCGCGAGCGCCACGGCCCTCGGCGAGGATGCCGAGGCATCGGATTCCGAGGCGGCCGCGGCCGCGGAGGAGCCGATTGCCGAGGAGCTCGCCGCCTGAGCGTCCCGCCGCAGCTCCCCCTGGGCGGCGTCCCTCCCCGGACGCCGCCCTGCCCTCACTCCGGCTTCCCGCGCTGGTACAGGTCCCGCCGCCGCAGACCCGTGGCAGCGGCGACACGACGGGCGGCCTCTGCCCGACCGGCGCCATCCGCCACGAGCCGCTCCACCTCAGCTCGGGCCTCCGACAGCGCGACGGCGGCCACCTCCGCATGCGGCGAGCCTTCGGGCCCCGGTCGCGGGGACGCTGTCGAGCCGATCACGACGACGACCTCGCCCCGCGAGTGGATCGTGCCGTCGGCGGCGGACGCGGCCAGCTCGTCCAACGAGCCGCGGACGATCTGCTCGTGCAGCTTCGTGAGCTCGCGGCAGACGGCGGCTCGCCGGTCGCCGCCACAGCCCCGCACGAGGTCGCGGAGCGTCGCAGCCAGCCGTCCCGGCGCCTCGTACAGCACCGCCCCTCGCTCGTCGGCTGCGATTCGTGCAAGCCGCTCGTGCCGCTCGCGGCCCGAGCGCGGCAGGAAGCCCTCGAATGTCCAGCGCGGCCCTGCGATCCCGGTCGCCGAGATGGCCGCGATGACCGCCGAGGCCCCCGGGATCGGGATCACCACGCCGCCGGCGGCGGCCCACCGTGCGACCAGCTCCTCGCCCGGATCGGAGATCGCGGGC
>DASUHU010000113.1:0-4491 GCA_036273395.1 Candidatus Limnocylindrales bacterium | reverse complement strand
GTCGTGTACCTCGTCGCGCCGACGACACCGCCGGCTCGCCGGGCCTGGATCGCCGAGCGGACGAGCGGCTTCCTCTACCTCGTCTCGCTGGTCGGGGTCACCGGTGCCCGGACCGCGCTCTCGTCCGAGGTCGGGCGCCTGGTGCGGGACGTCCGACGGGTCTCGCCGGTGCCCGTCGCCGTGGGCTTCGGGGTGAGCCGACCGGCCCACGTTCGCGCGCTGCGTCGAGCCGGCGCCGATGGCGTCGTCGTCGCGTCGGCCCTCGTCGACGCCCTCGGTCCCGACGGAACGGGCGTCGCCGCGTTCACGGAGCGGGTCCGTGGCCTCGCCGCGGCGGCGCGCGACCAGGCCGTTCCGAACCGGCCATGACCGGCGCGGTGATCCGGGTCCAGCTCGAGCGGACACGCCAACGGTCGTTCGCCACCGCCGTCGATTGGCCCGGCTGGAGCCGATCGGGGAAGACGCCCGAGCTGGCTCTGGCGGCCCTCGCGGCGTACGAGCCTCGCTACCGAGCCGTCGCCACGGTGGCGGGATTGCCGCTCCCAGCGGGCCCGCTCGACTTCGAGGTCATCGAGACGCACGAGGGCGATGCGGGCACGTCCTACGGCGTGCCGAGCCGGCTCGCCGCGGTCGACTCGGAACCGACCACGGCGCCCGACGCAAGACGGCTCGCGGCGCTCGTGGTCGCGGCCTGGAGCACCCTCGATCGGATCGCAGCGTCCGCGCCGGAGGCGCTCACGAAGGGGCCCCGCGGCGGCGGTCGCGACACCTCGAAGATCGTCGCCCACGTCCGGCGCGCGGAGGCGGGCTACGCCCCGCAGCTCGGGGTCAAGGCGAAGCTGCCCGACGAGCCGAGCGCCGAGGAGGTCGCGCCACTCCGGCGGGAGCTCCTCGACGTCCTCGAGCGACCGTCCGATGGCCAGCCGATCGCCAAGCGCTGGACCGCCCGGTACGCGGCCCGGCGGATCGCGTGGCACGCCCTCGACCATGCCTGGGAGATCGAGGATCGGACCCCGCGCTGACCCGATCCGACCGATCAGTCGCTCGGCGTCGGATCGTGCGCGTGCGGCCCGGCTGACGCCGGATCCGCGTCACGCACCCGATCCTGCTCGCGCGCCTCGAGCGACCGCGCCGCTGCGATGAGCCGGCGGTAGACCGCCAGGAGGTCGACCTGCGGCGTCGGGCCCTCGTTGGCCATCGAGACGCGCAGCAGGACCTCCCGCTCGCGACCTGCGTCGCGCACGCGCAGCCCGAGCCGGGCCTTCTCTGCCCCGATCGCCCGCGTCAGCCGGGCGCGCTCGTTGATCAGGTGGACGATCTGGCGGTCGAGCCGATCGATCGCCTCCCGCAGGCGCTGGAGCTCGCCGCCCGCCTCCGCGCCCGAGGCGTCGCCATCGCGTCCGCTCATGGCTCGGCCGGGAACCGGGCCGCCAGTGTCTCGAGCGCGATTCGGTAGCCGTCGGCGCCCTGGCCGACAATCGAGGCGAGGGCGACGTCCGAGAGGAAATTGACCTGCCGGAACGCCTCGCGCGTCGAGGGGTCGGTCAGGTGGACCTCGACGAACGGCCGGCTGATGCCGAGGAGCGCGTCGCGCAACGAGACCGACGTGTGGGTCAGGCCGCCGGCGTTGACGATCGACGCCTCGAAGTCGCGCTCGTGGATCCGATCGATCAACGCTCCCTCGTGGTTCGACTGGAAGTGGACGACCTCGAGCCCGAGCTCGAGGGCCCAATGGGTGATCTCGGCCTGGAGCTCGTGGAGCGTCTGGCTGCCGTAGAGCTCCGGCTCGCGCGTCCCGAGGAGGTCGAGGTTCGGGCCGTGGAGGACGAGGATCCGGGTCATCGGCCGACCGCCGCTACATGACCGGCGACGACCGGCTCGATGAGGGATGCCACCAGGTCGACCGGGATCCCGTCGTCGACCATCCAGCCATCGTCGGTCGGCAGCACCCACCGGACCCGCCCGTCCCGGCGCTTCTTATCGAACCCGATCCGGTCGAGGATCTCGGCCGCATCCACAGCGACCGGGTCGACCCCGAGCCAGAGGCGATCGAGGAGGTCCTCCAGCCGGCGGATCCGGGTCTCAACCGCCGCGCGGCGCGCGAGCGCCAGCCGGCCGGCCAGCCGCAGCCCGTAGGCGACGGCTTCGCCGTGGAGGAGGCCGCCGTACCCGGTCGCGACCTCGAGGGCATGGCCCAGCGTGTGCCCGAGGTTGAGGGCGATCCGTTCGCCGGCCTCGCGAGGATCCGCGATCGCCACTCGAAGCTTGAACATCGCCGATCGCTCGACGACCTCGGCGAGCGCCGCGTCGCTCGCCGGCGCGGCCTCGGCGATCGCGGGTCCATCCACCTCGAGGACCTCGAGGAGTCGTTCCTCGCCCAGGAATCCGACCTTGACCGCCTCCGCGAGGGCGGCCCGGCGGTCGCGTATCGGGAGAGTGCCCAGGCACGCGATGTCGTCGATCGTGGCAAGCGGCGGGTGGAACGCGCCGATGAGGTTCTTGCCCGCGGCGAGATTGACCGCCGTCTTCCCGCCGATCGCGGCATCGAGCTGTCCGGCGAGAGTCGTCGGCACCGCGATCCAGGGGACACCGCGAAGCGTCATCGCCGCCACGAGGCCGGCGGTGTCCGTCAGGGCGCCGCCGCCGACGGCCACGACCGGCTCGCCGCGCTCGATCCCGAGACGCACGAGCTGCTCCGCTGCCGACTCCACGATGGCCAGTCGCTTGGCCGCCTCTCCCGCGGGCAGCTCCACCAGGGCCATTCGCCAGTCGCCCGCCGCGAGCCCGGCCGAGAGCTCCTCGCCGACCGCGCGCCACGCCGCGGGCTCCGTCAGCACGATCGCTCGCTCGGCACCCGCGGCGCGCAGCTCCGCATCGACCGCCGCGGCGGCGATCCCGTCGCCGACCACCAGCCGGCCCACGGGCGAGTCCGCGCGAAGCAGCGCTGCCGCCTGCCCGCGGCCGTCGCTTGGCCGCGGCGCGGACCCACGATCGGCCGTCTCGGCCTTGGCGATCAGCCGCTCGACGTCGCCGACCACCTCGTCGACCGGCCCGCTCGCATCCACGATGGCATCGGCCGCCGCGTACCACGGCCCGCGCTCGTGTCGGAGTCGGTCCAACGTTCCTTCGAGATCGCCCGCGAGCAGAGGGCGCACGGCCGCCGCGGCGCCCGCCCCACGCGCCGCGAGGACCGCCGTCGGCGCGTCGAGCCAGACCACGAACCGGCCTCGATGCAGACGCCAGCGGTTGCGCGGATCGATGACCGATCCGCCGCCCGTGGCAATGACGGAGCCGGTGGCACGCCCGTCCCCGGCCGCCTCGAATCCCGGCGCGGGCAACCGCTCGATCACCGACCGCTCGAGCGCCCGGAACGCCGGCTCGCCGTCCTCCTCGAAGATCGTCGCAATCGACCGCCCGGCCTCGCGCTCGATCTCGGCGTCGATGTCGATCAACCGGCGCCCACCGCCGCTCCGCGCCGAGAGCCGCCGGGCGACCTCGGTCTTGCCGCTGCCGGACAGGCCGACGAGGACGATGTCCATCGCCGGTCAGTCGTCCCCGCCAGAGCCGACGACGGCATCGGTGTCAACCGTCGGGCCGTCCGCCGGCGCGCCCGTCCGTCCATCGCCCGCGATCGCGCCGGCTCGGGACCGGACCCGCTCCATCGCCTCTCGGACCTCGACCATCGAATCGCCGCCGGTCTTCTCCAGGACGAACGTGGCCAGGGTGAGCGCGACCATCGCCTCGCCGACGACGCCGGCCGCGGGGACGACGCTGATGTCGCTCCGCTCGTAGTGCGCGGTCTCCACCGAGCGACCGGTCCCGAGGTCGGCCGAGGGCAGCGGCCTGGCCAGGGTCGAGATGGGCTTCACGGCGCCGCGGACCACGATGGGCTGGCCGTTCGAGACCCCGCCGGTGAGGCCGCCGGCGTTGTTGCTGCGATGGATCCAGGTGCCATGACCGTCCAGGCCTTCGATGACGTCGTGGACCTCCGACCCGAGGCGCCGGGTCTGCTCGAAGCCGAGCCCGAGCTCGACGCCCTTGATGATGTTGATGCTCATGACCGCCGCGGCCAGCGCGGCATCGAGGCGTCGATCCCACTGGACGTACGACCCGAGCCCGATCGGAGCGCCCGTCGCCACGACCTGGAACACGCCGCCGACGGTGTCACCCGCACTCCGGGCCGCGTCGATCCGGGCGATCATCCCGGCCTCCGCCTCGGGATCCGGGCAGCGCAGGGGAGAGGCCTCCGTCTCCTCGACCGTCCGCGTCGCGCGGGCGGGATCGACGGCGATGCCGCCGACCTCGGCGGTGAACGACCGGACCTCGATCCCGACGTCGCGGAGGAACGCCCGGGCCACGGCTCCCGCCGCGACGCGAGCGGCGGTCTCCCTGGCCGAAGCTCGCTCCAGGACGTCCCGCACGTCGCCGAACCCGTACTTGAGCGCGCCGGCGAGGTCGGCGTGGCCCGGTCGCACCCGGGTCACGGGCGTG
>DASUHU010000112.1:0-7008 GCA_036273395.1 Candidatus Limnocylindrales bacterium | reverse complement strand
GTGGGTCGAAGGCGAGGTTGGCCGGGTCACGATCTCGAGTGCCGGCCACGCCTACTTCGCGCTCAAGGACGAGCGAGCCCAGCTCCAGTGCGTGTGGTTCCGGGACGACCGGGTTCGATCCCCGTTCCAGCCCCAGACCGGGCTTCGGGTGGTCGTCCACGGGCGGATCGACGTCTACGAGCCGCAGGGCGCGCTCCAGCTGTACGTCGACGCGATCCAGCCGAGCGGAGTGGGGGACCTCGCGATCCGGTTCGAGCGGCTCAAGGCGCAGCTCGCCGCCGAAGGCCTGTTCGCACCCGCGCGAAAGCGACCGCTGCCGGCCCGGCCCGCCGTCGTGGCCGTGATCTCGTCGCCGACCGGCGCGGTCTGGAAGGATGTCTGCCACGTCTTCGCCCGCCGCTGGCCGATCGTCCGGCCGATCCTCGTCGCGTGCCAGGTCCAGGGGGAGGGCTCGGCCGAGTCGATCGTCACCGCGCTGCGGCGCGTGGAGCGATATGCCGCTCAGGTGGGAGCGGCGAATCGCGCCTCCGAGGCTCCCGTCGTCACGATCCTCGCCCGGGGTGGGGGATCGATGGAGGACCTCTGGTCGTTCAATGACGAGCGGGTGGTCCGGGCCATCGTCGCTCACTCGCTGCCGGTCGTGACCGGGATCGGCCACGAGATCGATGTCACCCTGGCCGACTTTGCCGCGGACGTGCGAGCCGCCACTCCTTCCGCTGCGGCCGAGGTGGTCGTCCCGGATCGCGCGGAGTACGCGGCCTCGCTCGCCCGAGGTGCCGAACGCATGCGAGCCGCCGGCGCCCGAGCCGTGGCTGAGGCGTCGCGCGCACTCGCGAGCGAGCGCCGCGTCCTGGACGGGTCCAATCCCCAGGCCCGCCTCGCGGCCTCGCGCCAGCTCGCCGCCGATCTCCTGGACCGCGCGACCCGGGCGCTGCGTGTCCAGCTCTCGGCGGTTCGGGCTTCGGAGGACCGTCTCGCTTCCGCGCTCGCGCCATCGGCGACCCGGGTGCTTGCCGCGCGCCGGGGCTCCCTTACCGCGGCATCGGCGGCCCTCGGCGTCCTCGGTCCCCAGGCGACCCTCGATCGGGGCTACGGCATCGTCCGGCGCGCCGGCGACGATCGGATCGTCCGCGACCCCTCCGAGGCGCCCGCCGGCAGCGCCCTTCGAATCCGCGTTGCCCGCGGGGAGTTCCCGGCGATCTCAGGCGATCGAAGCTGATGCGCCTCGCATCTCGGTGCCGAGGTCGGTTGGTATCGTGGCGCCCGTGACGGACACGCCCGAGCCGCCGATCGAGCAGCTCTCGTTCGACGACGCCCTCGCGGCCCTCCAGCGAACGGTCGCCGAGCTCGAGACGGGTGGCCTGCCGCTCGAGCGCTCGATCGCCCTCTACGAGCGCGGCGTCGCCCTCCACGAGCGCTGCGCCAAGCTCCTGGCCGAGGCCGAGCTCAAGGTCCAGCAGCTCGTCAGCCGCGCCGGTGGCGCCCTCGAGACGATCGACGTCCGCCCCGAAGAACCCTCCGAGTGACGTAGTCGCGAGGGATCCTGATGAGACGCCTGCCTGGACTGGTCAAGATCGTCCTCGTCGGCTCTGTGGTCGCGGTCGTTGCCTACGCCAGCCTGTACCTCCGATGGCCGGTCGAGCGGCCCCTCGCGTATTGGTCGATCGATGACACGACGCTGGGCATCCTCGTTGGCGACTCGCCCGACCTCAGTTGCGCCGTGGCATTCGTCGATGAGTCGACGCAAACGGTGACAGTCCACACCCAGTGCTGGGAGCGGGTCATCCCGGTCCCGCAGGCGGCCGTCCTCCAGCCGTATGCCATGGAGGTCACGCTTCAGGCACCGCTCGGGAGTCGAAGCGTCTTCGGCGGCAACGGCAACCCGGCCCAGCTGTGCCAGAGTCCGTATCCCAACTGCACGATCCCCGGATGACCGATCTCGACCGTGAGGACATCGGCAGGTGACATTGCCGTGGGTCGAGCGACGATGAGCCATCGGGCGCGGGCGGCATCTGGAGTCGCGGGATTGGTCGTGGTTCTTGCCGGCTGCACCGCGATCCGGGGACCGGCGCCGTCTGGCGACCCCGTCATGCTCCTGATCTACGACGGCGCGGGCGACAACTGCCTCGTGAACGCCGAGCCCCGCCTTCTCATCGCAGATGCCGAGAGCGGGACGGCCCTTCCGGGCGACCCGCCGATGGCCGTGTACTGGCCCCACGGTTCGAGCGGTCGCCGTGTCGGGTCGGAGGTCGCCGTCTACAACGCGGCGGGCCAACTCGTGGCCATGACTGGCAGATACTGGTGGACGGCCCGCCGGGGTAGCAACCTCGATCCGCAGGACGTGTGGTACATGGGCTGTGCCGATCGCCCCCTGGATCCGTGGGACCCCAGGGCGACACCAGCCCCGCCACCGCCGTGACGGGCCGACCGATGACGACGCCGCGAGGTCCTCGCGGTTCGCTCGACTAGGCCGAGCGAACCCCCGTCGCTCCCGGCGACCGCCGGAGCAGCGCCTCGGTCGCGCCGGCATCGAGGCGGTATGCGGTCAGCAACTCGACGCGGCCACGAAGCTCGAGGTCCTGGGCCTCCAGATCGCCGGGCGCTATCTGGCCCGCGGCGAGTGCGTCCGCGCTCACGAGGAGCTCGCCGGCCCGCGCGGTCTCGGCCAGGCGGGAGGTCGCGTTCACCGGATCGCCGAGTGCGGTGAAGTCGGTGAACATGCCCCCGAGGCCCACCGTCCCGACATAGGCCACGCCCGTGTGGACCCCGACGCCGACCGGGAGCCACGGCTCGCCGGCGTCGTCGTGGCCCGTCGCACGGAGGATCGCCGCTCCGGCTTCCATCGCTCGGCGCACGTGCTCCTGACCGGCCCAGCCCGGGGCGAACAGCGCCACGATCTCGTCGCCGACGAGCTTGTCGACGAGGCCGTCGGCCTCGATGACGATCCTGGTCGCCTCGCGATAGAAGCGGTTCAGGAGCGTGGTGAACGCCTGCGGCCCGATGCGTTCGGCCATGCCCGTCGAGCCGCGGACGTCGGCGAACAGCATCGAAAGCGGGATCTCCGCGCCGCCGAACTCACGCTGGAGGAGCGTGAAGCACGACGAGCAGTAGTGCGGGTTCTTGTCCCACGGCGTCCGACCCATCAGCCGCATGACCGGCGCGCCGACGCCACCGAACGGGGCATTGCACTGCTTGCAGCGCGGCGTGCTCGGGACGTGGCGGAGGACGTTCCGAAGCCGGCGGAAGCCGCCGTCGTCCTCGCCCATGAGGAGCTTGCGCCAGAACTCGAGTCGCTCCGGATCGACCGGCGGCGCGATGGGCTCGGCAGCCATGGCCCGCAGGATAGGCCTCGCCAGCGCTGATCGGCCCCCTCGCCAGCGGCGGCAACTGCCCAGCGCCCTGGCCCGGTACCCTCCGCGCTGACAGGCGATGGAGCTCGCCTCGATGCGCCCGGCCGGCCGGGCTGATGGCTCCTGGACGGAACCGCCGGCCGACGATCGGAGCGCAACCATGGCCCTGGTCCTCATCGCTGCCGGCGGCGCCGCGGGCGCCGTCGCCCGGTATCTCGCCGATGGCTGGGTCTCGGAGGTGACGGGTGGGTCGTTTCCGTGGGGAACGCTCGCGATCAACGCCAGCGGCTCGTTCGTGATCGGGCTGGCGTTCGCCCTGACCGCCGAGGCCACGATCCTGCCGGCCTGGACCCGAGGGCCCCTCATGATCGGGTTCATCGGCGCGTACACGACGTTCTCGACGTTCATGCTGGAAAGCTGGCGGCTCTGGGAGGATGGCGCGGTCGCCCTGGCCCTCGCGAATCTCGCCGGATCCACCGTCATCGGCCTCGTCGCGGTTGTCGCCGGCCTCACGCTCGGGAGGGCGCTGTCGTGAAGATCGAGGGAACGGGCCTCCTGGTCCGGATCTACATCGGCGAGGCGGACACACGGAACGGCCGACCGCTGTACGAGGAGATCGTGCGGTTCCTCCGCGATCGAGGGCTTGCCGGCGCCACGGTCCTCCGGGGGATCGAGGGCTTCGGCGCGAAGGCCCACCTCCATACCGCGCGGATCCTCCGCCTATCCGAGGATCTCCCCGTACTGATCGAGGTCGTGGATCAGGAAGATCGAATTCGCGCGGTCCTGCCCGAGCTGGACCAGATGGTCCAGGACGGCCTGATCACCCTCGAACGGGTCGAGGTGATCGCGTACCGCGGCGGTCCGGCTCCCGAGGCGCCTTCTCCGAACGCCGGCGGACGCCAGGATCCCGGGAGCTAGGTCCGGCATGCCCGCCTCGCCGCCGCCGCGCTGGATGGTGGCCCTCAACGTCGCGCTGCTCCGGCGGGGCCTGGCGATCGGCTCGCAGCACCTGCTCGAGGTTCCGGGGCGCCGCTCGGGGCTGCGGCGCTCGACGCCGGTCTCCATCGTGACGCTCGGGCGCGAGCGGTACATCGTGGCCGCCTTCGCCGACGCGGACTGGGTCGAGAATGTTCGCGCGGCAGGGTCCGCGACGCTCCGTCAGCGTTCTCGCTCGGAGCGGGTCGCTCTGGCCGAGCTGCCGCCGGCCGAGCGAGGGCCGATCCTCCGAGCCTTTCCGGAGCAGGTCCGCGGCGGCGTCCGGTTCTTCGCCACGAGCGACTCGGAGGAGATCGTTCGGAACGCCGATCGCTACCCGGTCTTCCGAATCGATCCGTTGGGTTGACCTGGGCGGGGGAAGGCGCCGCTCGGCGCGAGGCCAACCGGCGCGTGTTGTTGACGGTGACGCAACAGTTCGCGCGTTTCGGCGCCCCGGGCCTGGCTGGGTCCGCGTTCCGAGCGTCCGGTTGCCTGGGAGTCAATCATTCCCCCGTTTGGCCGCCTCGGGCCTGGGTCGAGGACACGTTCCGAGGGTCTAGTTGCCTGTGGGTCAATATTTCCCCCGCTTCACCGCCTCACGCCGGATTGCGACCGCGTTCCGATCGTTCTGCTTGCCTGTGACTCAACAATCAGGGTCCGAGCGAGGCCCGCGACGTCGAGCGAGCCCCGCCGGCCGGGTCTGGCGATCTTGTTGACTGTGAGTCAACCGTTGACTTGGACGAGTGTTCCAGCGGGCGTGCTTCTCGTCGGGATCGTCCTCAGGTCCGTTCCCTGGTGCCCCGGAGCGACGCGATGGGCGCCGGCGTCGTTCAGCGACGGCGAAACGCCGACGGATCGGCGATCGTCTAGGCCGACATGAAGCGGATCCTCGCCCTCCTCGCCGCCCTGCTCCTCGCCGCCTGCTCCTCGCAGACGGCCGCGCCGACCTCGACTCCCGCAGGCCAGACGGCGCCCGCGAGTGCCGATCTCGGCAGCCCCTCCGCCAGCGAGAGCGCCTTCGCCTCCCTTCCGCCGACCGGCCTGCCATCGAATGCCCCGACGACACCACCAACCCAGTTGCCCACGCAGGCGCCGACTCCGAACCCGACCCCGACCGCCACCCCCGGTCCGACGTTTGCCCAGCTGATCGGCCAGAAGCTCATGGTGGCGATGTCGGGCACGACCCCGAGCGCGGACCTCCTGGCGAGGATCAAGGCCGGCCAGGTCGGCGGCGTGATCCTGTTCGGATCGAACATCAGCACGGCGAGCCAGGTAAGCGCACTGACCAAGAAGCTCCGCGCCGCGGCAGCCGCGGGCGGCCAGCCGCCGCTTCTCATCTCGACCGACCAGGAAGGCGGCTCGGTCAAGCGCATCCCGTGGATCCCGCCGACGATGTCGCCGCCCCAGATGGGCGCATCGGGCTCGACCTCGACCGCGAAGAGCCAGGGCTCGGCGACCGGCAGCGGCCTCCTCGGCCTCGGCATCAACAACGATCTCGCGCCGGTGGCCGACGTCCCGGCGAGCACGAGCTCGTTCATGTACCAGCAGGGCCGCACGTGGTCATTCAGCGCCGCGACCACCGAGTCCATGGCCGATGCCTTCGCCAAGGGTCTCGAATCGGCCGGCGTCGTCCCGACGATGAAGCACTTCCCGGGCCTGGGCTACGCGGTCAAGAACACCGACGAGAACGTCGACACGCTGACCCAGACGATCGCCCAGCTCGATCCGGGTCTCGAGCCCTACCAGGGCGGGATCGCCCAGGGCCTGCCGATGATCATGCTGTCGAACGCCTGGTACACGGCCTGGGACCCGAACAACGCGGCCGGCTGGTCCCACGCCATCGGCACGACCCTCCTTCGGGGCCAGCTCGGCTTCCGGGGCGTGACCATCACCGACTCGCTAAACGGGATCGGCAGCGCGATGGGCGTCTCGCCGACGACGCTCGCCGTGAGGGCCGCCAAGGCCGGCACGGACATGATCCTGCTGACCGGCTCGGAGGCATCGACGAAGGCGGCCTACAACACGCTCCTGGCGGACGCCAAGAACGGGGTCATCTCGCGATCGACGCTCCTCGCGAGCTACGACCGGATCCTGGCGCTCAAGGCCGGGTTGTGAGGATCGGGCCGCGCCGGAGAGCCGCCGGGGGCCGGTTCTCGGCCGGCCGGCGCTAGACTCGGTCGTTGACAGAGCCCCTCGGAGACCCGTGGCCACCATCCTCTCCCGCCTGAACGGACCGGCGGACCTTCGAACCCTCGACGAGGGCCAGCTCGCGATCCTGGCGGCCGAGATCCGCGAGACCATCGTGTCGACGGTTGCCAGGACCGGAGGACACCTCGGCTCCTCGCTCGGCGTGGTCGAGCTCACGATCGCGCTCCACCGCCTTCTCGACTCCCCGCGCGACCGGCTCGTGTGGGACACCGGGCACCAGGCCTACGCCCACAAGCTCCTGACCGGACGCCTCGAGCGGTTCCACACGCTCCGGCAGATCGACGGCGTCGGCGGCTTTCCGCGCCGGTCCGAGAGCGAGCACGACGTGTTCGACGGCGGCCATGCCGGCACGGGACTCTCGATCGCGGAAGGCCTCGCCGCGGCGCGCGACCTTCGCGGGACGCATGAGCGGATCGCCGTCGTCGTCGGCGACGCCGCCCTGATGACCGGCCTCTCGCTCGAGGCGCTCAATGAC
>DASUHU010000111.1:0-7593 GCA_036273395.1 Candidatus Limnocylindrales bacterium | reverse complement strand
GCGGAGCAGCGGATGCACGCCGGCGCGCCGATCGTCATCTTCGAGCCCAGCCTGGTATACGGGCCGGCTGACCACAGCGAGGTCGGCGTGCAGCTCCGGGCCGCCCGTGACGGACGGCTTCGGTACCGCGCGCTCGGGGAGGTCGGGTTCGGGCTCGTCCACGCCGACGACCTCGCGGTGGGCATCGTCGAGGCGCTCGAGCGTGGGCGAATCGGCGAGAGCTACGTCCTCAGCGGGCCGCGGTCGACGCTCGACGAGGCGGTGGCGCTCGCCGCGAGCCTCGGTGGGAGGCAGCCGCCCCGGATCGCGATACCGACCCGGCTGCTGCGGCTGCTCGCTCCCGTCGGCGGGCTCATCGGCCGGGCGAACCTCGGCGAGATCGTCAGCGCCTCGGCCGGGGTCACGTACTGGGCCTCGTCGGCGAAGGCCCACGCCGAGCTCGGCTTCGAGCCACGGTCGATCGAGCAGGGCCTGCGGGACACGTTCGAAACCCCACCGGACCTGTTCTGAGAGCGGGCACTAGACTCCCGCCATGGCCCGCGAGCTGCCGATGTTCGAACCCCCGATCGCGGGTGGCCACGCCCACGGGGCCCACGAGCCGATCTCGATCGCGATGGGTGGCGGCGGCCTCCTCGCCGGCGATGGCACGGCGGCGAGCGACGGCACGATCCCGCTGCGCCGGCATCCCGACTGGATCCGGGCCCGGATCCCGTCAGGCGAGAACTACTTCGACCTCAAGCACCTGCTCCGCGGCCTGAACCTCAACACCGTCTGCGAGGAGGCCCACTGCCCGAACATCGGCGAGTGCTGGGACCAGCGGACGGCCACGATCATGATCCTCGGCGACACCTGCACCCGGGCCTGCGGCTTCTGCAACATCAAGACGGGCCGGCCCACCTGGTTCGACGAGGACGAGCCGCGTCGCGTCGCCGAGGCGGTCTCGCACCTCGGCCTCGAGCACGTCGTCGTCACGAGCGTGGCGCGCGATGACCTGCCCGACGGCGGCGCCCACGTCTTCGCGAACACGATCCGCGAGCTCCGAACGCGGCTTCCGGGCATGGGCGTCGAGGTCCTCATCCCGGACTTCAACGGCGAGGAATCGGCCCTCCGCTCGGTCATGGAGGCGGGGCCGGACATCCTCAACCACAACCTCGAGACCGTGAGGCGGCTCCAGAAGCCCGTCCGCAAGCGCGCGCGCTGGGATCGGACGCTCGGGGTCCTCGAGCGCGCCAAGGCCTATGCCGGCGAGTACGGCCACGCGGTTCACACGAAGAGCTCGCTGATGGTCGGGCTCGGCGAGTCCCGCGACGAGCTGACCGAGGCGTTCGAGGCCCTTCGGACGGTCGACTGCGACATCCTCACGATCGGCCAGTACCTGCGGCCCTCGCTCCAGCACCTGCCGGTCGAGCGCTACTACCACCCGGACGAGTTCGCCGACATGAAGGCCGCCGCGCTGGCCCTCGGCTTCAAGCACGTCGAGTCCGGGCCGCTCGTCCGCTCGTCGTATCACGCCCGAGACCAGGTCCCCGGCGCGGAGCTCAAGGCGCTCCGCCGGCGCGCGACGCTCGACGCGGAGGGTCGCGTCATCCCGCTCGCGGGCTAGCGCTAGAGGATCTTCGACAGGAAGCTCTGCGTCCGCTCCTGGCTCGGGCTGTCGAACACCTGCCGGGGCGAGCCCTCCTCCACGATCCGGCCCTCGTCCATCATCACGACCCGGTCGGCGACCTCGCGGGCGAAGCCCATCTCGTGGCTCACGACGATCATCGTCATGCCCTCGCGCGCGAGCTCCTTCATGACCTCGAGGACCTCGCCGATCATCTCCGGATCGAGCGCCGAGGTCGGCTCGTCGAACAGCATCAGCGCCGGCTTCATCGCCAGGGCCCGGGCGATCGCGACGCGCTGCTGCTGACCGCCAGAGAGGCGGGACGGGTACGCGTCGGCCTTGTGGTCAAGGCCCACCCGCGACAGCAGCGCCATCCCGACCTTCCGGGCCTCGTCCCCGTTCTGGCCCCGGACCTGGATCGGCGCCTCGATCACGTTCTCGAGGGCGGTCTTGTGCGGGAACAGGTTGAACCGCTGGAAGACCATCCCGATGTCGCGTCGCTGCTGGGCGATGCTCTTCTCGCTGTCCTCGAGCAGCTTGTCGTGGGCCCCCATCCGGTAGCCGATCAGGTGGCCGTTCACGCGGATCGTGCCCTGCTGGATCTTCTCGAGGTGGTTGATGCAGCGGAGGAACGTCGTCTTGCCCGAGCCCGACGGCCCGATGATGACCACGACCTCCTGGCGCTTGACGGTCAGGTCGACGCCCTTGAGGACCTCGTTCCGGCCGAACCACTTGTGGATGCCCCTGGCCTCGACGACGACCGGACCGGTGGCCTCGCCGGCTCCGCCGATGGCATCGAGGAGGTCGTGGGCCGCGACCTGCGGCCGATGGATCGCCCGCCACGGCGCGATCTCCGCCGAGGGCGGCTCCTCGATGACCAACGGCCCGTTCGGCATGTCGAGGTTGAGCAGCCGCTGGTTGCCCTCGATGGCCCCACCAAGCGAAACGTCGCCCGAGGACGACGGCTCCCGTTGCGCCACCTCAGTGGCTCCCACCGAACGGGCTGACCTGGTCGTTGATCGCTCCGAACAGCCGCCTCCGCAACGTGTCCTTCTGCTGCTCCGAGCCGTAGCCCGCACCGAGCCTTCGCTCGATCCGCGACTGGATGAACCCCCAGATCGTCGTCAGGGCGAGATACCAGATGGCGGCCGCCAGGAAGAGCTCGAAGGGGTGGAACACGGTCGGCCCCGAAGCGTTCTTCCGAGAAAAGGTCACGTACAGCTCGGGCACATTGCCCAGGATCACGAGGAGCGAGGTCGTCTTGAGCATGTTGTTGAACTCGTTCCCGAGCGGAGGAACGATCACGCGGGCCGCCTGCGGCAGGACGATCCGACGCATGGCCTTGCCGTAGGTCATGCCAAGGGATTTCGCGGCTTCCATCTGCCCCGGGTCGATCGACAGGATTCCCGCTCGGACGATCTCGCTCATGTAGGCGCCTTCGTTGACACCCAAAGCGAAGACCCCCGCCTGAATCTCCGGCGGGATCGTGATTCCCCCCAACGTGATCGGGGGCCACGTATAGATATGCGTGATCGACAAACCGAAGAACAGGAAGCTCAGCTGTACGAGCAGGGGAGTTCCGCGGAAGAGCCAGACGTAGAACGACCCGACGATTCGCGCGGGAAGGAATTTCGACGTCTTGGCGACGGCCCCGAAAACACCGAGCAGGACGCCAATGGCCTGGCTGACGACCGAGATCGATACCGTGAGCCAGATTCCGAACAGGATCAGGTTGTCCGGATGGACGATCGAGTCGGCGAGAATCCCCCAGTCGTAGTGATAGGCGCTGCTCCCGCAGCCAGCCAGGACCAGGGAAAGGAGCAATCCCCCGGCCAGCGCGCGGGCTGGCCGGGGGATCGAGAAGCGATGTCGCTGAGCGGAGACCCCCATTCGGAGCGCCTCCATCCAAGCGCTTCGGTTACGGCCCGATCTTGTTGATCTGACCCGCGGTGGCGGCGTCGATGGCGCCGGCGTCGTCCTTGTAGTTCTTGAGGATGTTCAAGTACGTGCCGTCATTGATCATCGAGACCAGGGCCGCCTGGACGGCCTGCTCGAGACCCTTGTGGCCCGCGTCGTTCGGCACACTCATGCCGACCAGGGCCGGCGCAAGCTGCGGGATCGGGGCGACCTGGAACGCGTCTGGTCGGGCGTTGGCGTAGTTCGCCACCACCGGATAGTCGGCGAAGTACACGTCGACCTGACCGGAGGACAGGGCGAGGATGGCATCCGAGTCCTTGTCGAACTGGTGCATGTCGATCGCCGGCTTGCCCGCGCTGGTGCAGGCGGCGCTGAGACCCTGGCCCTTGTAGTCGCCGGTGCCCTGGATGTAGTCGACCTCGGTCGTGCCCGTCTCGGCGGCGACCTTCTTGCCACACAGGTCCGTCGTCGTCTGGAGGTTCTCGGGGTTGCCCGTGGCGACGAGGAAGGCCTGGCCGGCGTTGAAGTACGGGATCATGTCGACCTGCTTGACGCGATCCGCGGTGATGTTCTGGTCACTGATGATCACGTCGCACTTGCCGCCGAGCAGGGCCGGGATGATCGTATCGAACACCGTGTTGTTCACGGCCTCCTCGAGACCCAACCGACGAGCGATCTCAGCGCCGAGATCGATGTCGGAGCCCGTCGGGTTGCCGTTCTGGTCGAAGAACTCGAGCGGCGGGTAGGGGATGTCGGAGCAGATCGTCAATTTGCCGGGCGTGATGAGCTGGCCGTCTGGCACGGTCGCCACGATCGAGGCCGCGGGCGACGCGGCGGCGCTCGGGACCTCGCTCATCGCCTCGGTGGCGGCCGGCTGGCTCGCGGCCTGGCTCGGCGGGGTCGAGGCGGCGCCGCTGCAGGCGCCGAAGGCGATGGCCGCCGTCACGCCGAACGTGGCGAGCGCGGCCCGTCTGGGAAGGTGCATCGAGTTCCTCCGCAACTGATCCTCGGCCCGACGCGGGGAGTGGGGGAACGACGGCGTCGGCCGATTCGACAACCGATGTGGGCGTGAGCCTACGCCGAAATGCGGCTGCAACGCACGGGCCCGGTGGCAAGGCACCCTCCGGTATCCTCGGGTCGTGGTCCGCCAGCTGTCCCGGAAGGTGCCCCTCGCCGAGCTCCACTGCCACCTCGGCGCGGCGGTAACGCCCGCGATCATGTGGGGCATCGCCCATGCCGGCGGGATTCGTCTCCCGACCAAGGACTACTGGGAGTTCCGCGAGCTCATCACCGTCGGGCGAGGCGGATCGAAGTCGTTCGACGGCTACCTCCAGCTGTTCCACTGGACGGAGCTCATCCAGAGCTCGCCGCTCGCGATCGAACGCTCGGTCTACGAGGTGGTCGGCGGGGCGTACCGCAAGAACAACATCACGACGATGGAGCTTCGCTTCAACCCGATGAAGCGGAACCGCGGCGGCGAGCAGGACCTCGACCACATCATCGCGGCCGCCGTCCGCGGGATGGACCGGGCGACGCTCGAATACCCGGTCAGGCCGGGGCTGATCTTCTGTCTCGATCGAGCCTTTCCGTTCGAGCTCAACGAGATCATCGCGGAGAAGGCCATCACGTGGCGGGACCGAGGCGTCGTCGGGCTCGACATCGCCGGCCCCGAGTCGGCAACGTTCCGGGTGGCGGACTATCGCGGGCTCATGCGGCGGGCCCGCCAGTACGGCCTCGGGATCACGATCCACACCGGGGAGGCAGGCCCGGTCGAGGAGGTGGCGCGGGTCGTCGAGCTGCTGGAGCCGGATCGGATCGGGCACGGCGTGAAGGCCGCGTACGACCCTCGCGCGATGGCCGCCATCCGCGACCGGGGCATCGTCCTCGAGATCTGCCCGACCTCGAACCTCAACACGCGCGTCGTCTCGGGCTGGGACGAGGTCCGCTGGATCTTCGACACGCTCCGCCGGAACGAGGTCCCGTTCACGATCTCGACCGACGGTCCGGAGATGCTCCAGACCTACATTCGCGACGAGCTCGCAACGCTCGGCCGCCTCGGGATCCTGTCCGTGAGCGAGCAGGAGCAGGTGATGGCTCGGGGCATGGCCGCGTCGTTCGTCCCGAATGCCTCCGACCTCCCGGCCCCGGCTCGCGAGCCGGTCTCACGCGTGGTCGTGGAGCGCGAGGAGGCCTGACTTCCCCGATCGGCGTTGCGACGATCAGTCGCGAGCGGACCCGATCCGATAGGTGCAGCAGCGGTCGCCCGAGGCGATATGCGTCTCGCGGACCACCTCGACCCCGAGCAGGTCCCGGAAGAGCTGCAGCTCGGCCGCGCACGGCGCGCTCGAGCCGCGGGCGATGTGGTCGATCGCGCAGTTGTTCTCGCGGAGCCGCAGCGCGCCGTCGTCGCCGACGAACCACTCGCAGAGATAGCCCGCCTCGTCCTGGATCACCGCGAGCTCGCGGACCCGCTCGATCAGGTCCGAACCGGCGGGGACGCGAGCCGCGAGGCGCGCACCGATGCGCTCGCCGATCTGGCGGCGCCGAGCTGCGAAGACCTCGTCGACGAGGTCGATCCCGCCAACCTCGGCGATCGCGGCCAGGAGGCCCGCGGCCAGGCTGCCGTAGTCCGCGGGAAAGAGGTCCTGCGCGTCGGCGGTGACGTCGTAGACGTGGCGAGGGCGACCCACGCCATGTCGCTCGGTGGCGTGCCGGACGAGGTTCGCCGCCTCGAGCGCGTGGAGCTGCTGGAGGACGCCGGTTCGGCTCGCCCCGAGCGCCGTGGCGAGCGCGTCGGGAGAGGTGGGCCCGGCCTGGCGGAGGTGGAGGAGGATCGATCTGCGGAGCGCCGATGCCGCGGTCGGGCTCGCAGGCGCATGGGCTGCCGATCGCGCACCGGGCACCGGCGTCGTCGTCGGGGAGACGCTCGTCGGGCTGAGCGCGGCGTGCGGCGCGGGCATCGGTGGCCCGAGGCTAGCAGGAACGCCGCGGCCGGCCTTGCAACCGCGTGGGCCGGCGGCGACCGGCCCTCGCCGGGCATGACCCGCCCGGCAATCGAGTAGGCTCGGGCCGCGATGGACCTCGACCTGCCGAGCGAGCATCAGCTCCTCCGATCCACGATCCGGGACTTCATGACCAAGGAGGTCGCCCCGCAGATCGAGCGCCACGAGCGCGAGCATCGCTTTCCGATCGAGATCGTCCGGCAGCTCGGCGAGCTCGGCTGGCTCGGGATCCCGATCCCCGAGGACGAGGGCGGGGCGGGCCTCGACTACCTCGCCTATGCGATCGCAATCGAGGAGATCAGCCGCGTCTGGGGCTCGCTCGGAATCATCGTCGCGGCCCACACGTCGCTCGGCTGCGGCCCGCTCCACCTTGCCGGCACGAAGGCCCAGAAGGACCGCTACCTCGTCCCGATGGCCAGCGGCAAGGTCATCGGTGCCTACGGCCTGACCGAGCCCGGCGCCGGGAGCGACGCGGGCGGCACCCGGACGACGGCCCGCGTGGAGGGCGCGGACAGAGACGGCAACGGCGGCGAGTGGGTCATCGACGGCGGGAAGCGGTTCATCACGAACGCCGGCCAGGCCGGGACGTACGTCGTCACGGCCAGGACGGGCACGCGAGAAGACGGCTCGGCCGAGATCTCGGCGTTCATCGTCCCGGCCGACACGACGGGTTTCGCGGTGAGCCGGCTCGAGGACAAGCTCGGGCTCCATGCCTCGGCCACCGGCGAGCTCGTGTTCGATGGCTGCCGCGTGCCCCCGGAGAACCTGCTCGGCGAGGTCGGCAAGGGCTTCCGGATGTTCCTCGAGATCCTCGACGGCGGCCGGATCAGCATCGGCGCGATGGCCCTCGGCATCGCCCAGGGGGCGCTCGACGCATCGATCCCGTACGTCCAGACGCGCCAGCAGTTCGGGCGCCCGATCGGGAGCTTCGAGGCGGTCGGCTTCATGATCGCGGACATGGCCACCGACATCGACGCCGCCCGGGCGCTCGTCTGGCGCGCCGCCTGGCTGAAGGACCAGGGCCGCGACTTCTCGCTCGCCTCGGCCAAGGCCAAGCTCTTCGCCTCCGAG
>DASUHU010000110.1:0-2008 GCA_036273395.1 Candidatus Limnocylindrales bacterium | reverse complement strand
CGGCAAGGCGGAGCGCTTCATCGGCACGCTCAATCGCGAGTGGGCCTACGCCCGGACCTACGTCTCGAACGCCGCCAGGCTGGCCGCCCTGCCGGTCTTCGTCGACTTCTACAATCACCGCCGCCCGCACACCGCGCTCGGGGGCCTCAGCCCAGCGGCCGTTGTCAACAACGTCCCTGGGGATCACAACTAGAGGCTGATCACTCCGACGACGGACGGGAAGGTTGCAGACGCAACCACAGACAGATGGGATTGGTCGGGGCGAGAGGATTTGAACCTCCGACCTTGTCGTCCCGAACGACACGCGCTACCAAGCTGCGCCACGCCCCGACCGAGGTCGCCCGTTCAACAGGGCCCAGGGATCATACCAAAGGGCCCGATCGGGGCCGATCGCAGCTGACCGCTGCCCCGCTCAGACCGACTCGACCGGCTCGACCTCGGAGCGATCGATGCGGTCCGAGGGCTGCCGCGGCCCGAGGCCCGCGCCGACCACCGCGTCGTCGTGGACGAACCACATGACCACGCCGGCGGCGAAGAACGACGCGGCCATGAGCACGAACACGATCGGCAGGCCGCTCACCTCCCCGAACCGGTCGATGACCACGCCGTACAGGGCGGTCCACAGCGAGCCGACCCCAAAGGCCAGCGTGAAGTAGAGCGCGAAGGTCAGGTCGCGGAGCGGCGTCGGGACGGCGTCCGCCAGGAGCGCCTGGAGCTGGGGGCTCTCGGCAAACGAGAACAGGCCCATGATCGCGAGCCCGACCCATAGCCCGAGGAAGCTCGATCCCGCGCCGAGGAACACGAGGAAGCCGACCGCGCCGCCGACGTACGCGCCGACGATGACGGCCCGCCGGCCGATCCGATCCGAGAGCCAGCCCGCGACGAGCGGCATCGGGACCGACAGGAAGATCAGCGCGCCGTACATGACGTCGGTCGTCGACGAGGGCAGGGCCAGGACGTCGCTGAGATAGAGCAGCGCGAACAGGTTCGCGACACCGAGGCCGCGACCGCCGCCGGCGAGGACCGACGCGAGGTAGATCCGTCGAATGGTCCGGTCGCGCCGGAGCACGCCGAGGCCCTCGCGGATCGTCCCGCCCGCGATCGCGGCGGCTCGGTCGCTGCCGCTCTCGCGCACCCACCGCAGGATCGCGAAGCCCACGATGGCCGCCGGGACGCCGAACAGGACCGAGACCCCGCGCCACCCGATCGACGCGAGCAGGAGCGGCCCGGCGATCGCGACGATGACGGTTCCGACGTTCCCGCCCGAGATGTGGGCGCTGATCGCGAGGCCCCGGCGCTCCGGCGGGAACTGCTCGGCCAGGAGGCCGTTGCCCACGGGATGCTGGGGCGAGCCCCCGATCCGGGAGGCGATGTTGAGGGCCGCGAACGCGCCGAAGGACGGTGCCAGCGCCTGCGCCGCGAAGCCGCCCCCGAACAGCACGCCACCGATGGCCATGAGCCAGCGCCGCGGGATGCGTCGGGTGACGTAGGCGAACGTCGCCTGGACGAGGCCCGCGCTGACGTTGCCCGCCGCCGACACGAAGGCGATCGCCTCGGCGCTGACGTGGAACTCGTTGATGACCGCAAGGAAGACGAGCGGCAGGATGACGGCCTGGGCGTGGTTGACCGCGTGAGCGATCGCCAGCAGCCAGAGGGTCCGGTTGGGCTGGACGTCGGCGGCCGGATCGATGGCCTGGGCGTCGACGGCCACGCGATTCGGCGAGCGGTGGGTCAGCCGGCCGGTCAGCCGGCGGGCTGGATTCGGATTCGCGGCCCAGCCGCTGGCCGAAGCAGGGGGCCACGGGCTTCGAGGCGGATGACCGGCACGGCATGGCGCGCGCGCTCCACGACCGCCCCGAGGTCGAGCGTCGCACCGTCGTCGCCGGGCAGCTCGTCCCACGCGCTCAGGTAGCCGTCACCGACCCGGATCGCCATGAGCTCGAACCGCGCCGCGAACGACCGGCCGTCCTCGACGTTGCCCTCGTAGAAGACGCCTCGCTGGACGAAC
>DASUHU010000109.1:0-9815 GCA_036273395.1 Candidatus Limnocylindrales bacterium | reverse complement strand
TTGCCTATGTCCGTCTCACCGGAGGACCCCGTCGGGGCTGAGCGACGGGCGTGGTGACACCGCGCTCCGACCCATGACCTCGGCCACGCGGAAACGCCGGCCTCGGTGCCGCGTTGCCCCACCGGTACTTTCGTCCCATTGGCAAGAAAAGTGGGGTAGTCGAGAGTTCCGGCAGGAGTTCACAGTTCCTCCTCGGGGGCCCGGTGGCAGACACGCTTCTCCTCCCTACTCGCCCGTCGGATGCGACGCTGACCGTCACGAAGGCGGCCCAGGTCCTCGGCGTCCACCCGAACACGATCCGGGCCTGGAGCGACGCCGGGCGCCTGCGCTACTACCGGATCAACCCGCGGGGCGACCGCCGCTACCGTCTGGGCGACCTCCAGCGCTTCCTGGCCACCTCCGGCGGGACACTCGACGCGCCGCCATCGGCGCCTCCCGGTGACGTCGCGGTGGGCCGCTCGGGTCCGGCGCGGCCATCCGGCCCGAAGGGCGGAGCCCGAGCGCCGATCCGCATCGACGACGCGCCGCCGGTCCTGTCCGCCGATCCGAGGGATCTCGCGATCCGCGTGGCCAGCGAGCTCGGCGCCGTCACCTCCCGCGCGATCGAGACCGCTGCGACCGATCCCGACGCGCCCCTCCGTGAGGCGGTGCAGGCCATCCGCGACCTGACCGGGCTTCCCCTGGTCGTGGCCTGGCGCCTGGAGGCCGACCGATTCGTGCCGGCCGCCGTCGCGGGCTCCGGGCGGAGCCGCCTGGTCGAGATGCCACGGACCTTCGGCGTCATGGCCGCGGCCCTCGACGCGGCTCGACCGGACCGCGCCGCCGTCGTGGACGGCGGCCCGACGGCGGCCCTCTCCATCTCGCTCCACCAGGGCCGGGAGATCGCCTGCGCGGTCCCGGGCGACCGCGGCCCGTGGGGCGTCCTCGTGCTCGTGACCCCCGGCAGCGAGGGCCTGACGCCGGCCGACCGGGAGCTGGTCGCTGTCGCGGCGACCGGGATCGGCCAGGTCGCCGCGGTCAGCGCCGCGCTGGGCGACGTCGTCCACGAGCTCCACCGGGCCGAGGCCCTGCGACGCGTCGCGGCCGACATCGGCAGCCGGCTCGACCTGGCCCAGATCCTCCAGGGCGTCGTCGACCACGCCCTGGTGCTCCTCGGCGGCGATCGCGCCGCCCTGTTCCTCGTCGAGCCCGACGGCAGCCGGCGCATCGCCGCCTCGCATGGCTTGTCGGCCAGCTACCAGGCTGCGGTCGAGCACCTCGAGGGCCGGACCCTGGGGCATGCGGCAGTCGCCGCGCGGATGCCGCTGTTCTCGGTGGGCTATCGCGATGACCCGCGCGTCGGGGAGCTTCGCGCGGCCACGATCCAGGAAGGCTTCGACACGATCTGCCTCGCGCCGCTGCTCGACGGCGACGAGCCCGAGGCGCTCGGACTCCTGGCCGTCTACCACGATCGGCCGCATCCCTGGACCGCCGACGAGCTGGACACGATCGCCGCGCTGGCCACGCAGGCGGGCGTCGCGATCAAGGCGGCCCGCACGTACGACCAGCTCGCCACGTGGACCGCCCAGCTCCAGTCGATCCAGCAGCTCGGGGCGCGGCTGAATCGCCTGACGAGCGTCCGGGAGATCGGCAACGCCATCGCGACCGAGCTCCGCCAGCTCATCGACTACCACAACGTCCGGGTCTACCGGCTGTACGGCCCGGACCTCATCCCCGTGGCGATGCAGGGCCAGGTCGGCGAATACGTCGACGAGACACCCGAGATGCTCCGGATCGAATATGGCAAGGGCATCACGGGCTGGGTCGCGGAGCACCGCCAGGCCGTGCTGCTCGACGATGCCGATGAGGACCCCCGGACCCAGACGATCGCGGGCACCGTCGACGACCTCGACGAGTCGATGCTCCTCGCGCCGATGCTGTTCGAGGACGAGGTCCTGGGCGTCCTCGTGCTCTCGAAGCTCGGCCTGCGCCAGTTCCGACCGGACGATCTGCGGCTCCTCGTGATCTACGCCAGCTTCGCCGCCCAGGCGATGGCCAACGCCGACGCGACCGAGCGCCTCCGTGAGCAGTCCGCGGCGCTCGAGCAGAAGGTCCGGAGCCAGCGCGAGCTGCTGCGCCTGACCGAGTCGATCCTCACCACGTTCGACATCCCTTCGCTCCTCGAGACCACGGCCGATCGGCTGGGGGATCTCGTCGGCTCGGACAACATCGCCCTGGAGCTCGTCGATCCGACGTCGGGCCGGCTCGTGCCGATGACCGCCCGCGGCGTCGACGCGTCGTGGTTCCTCAAGCCGTGGGATGCAGACCAGCATGGCCTCGCGCCGTGGGTGGTCGAGCACAACCAGCCGCAGCTGGTCCTCGAGGAGTTCGGCGATCCGCGGGTCGCGCTGCGCGATGGCGAGCGGACACATGGCTCGCTGATCTGCGTCCCGCTCCGGGGCCGGGCCGGCGCCATCGGTGTCATCACGCTCGAACGCCTGGGCCAGGGCCGGACCTTCACCGAGGACGAGTTCGAGCTCGTCCAGCTCTTCGCCGCACAGGTCTCGATCGGCCTCCAGAATGCCGAGGCCCACCAGGCGATCGAGCACCGGGCCCAGACCGACGTCCTGACCGGGCTGCTCAACCACGGCACGTTCGTCGAGCGGATGAACCGCCTGATCGTGGCGGACGAGCCCTTCAGCCTCGTGATGCTCGACCTCGATCGGTTCAAGGGCGTCAACGACGGGTTCGGCCACCAGGCCGGCGACCGGCTCCTCCGCGAGGTGGCCGAGTCGATCGTCCAGGCAGCCCGCGAGACCGACGCCGTCTTCCGCTACGGCGGCGATGAGTTCGTGGTGCTCCTGCCGGGCACGCGGGCGAGCGAGGTTCCCGGCATCGCGGAGCGGATCCGGTCGGCGGTCGCGGAAACGGTGGGTCCGGGCACGGGCTGGCGTGGCCGCGCGCGCGCCCTCGAGGCGTCCGCGGGGACCGCCTCCTTCCCCGACGACGGCAGCACGGCCGACGAGGTCCTGCTCGCGGCCGATCGGGCCTGCTTCGTCGCGAAGCGATCCGGTGGCGGGCGCGTCGCGACCGCGGCCGAAGGCCTCGCGATCGCCGGTGAGCTGACACTCCAGACGCCGACGCCGATCGACTCCGTGCCCGCCGAAGGCGTCGCCGTCTAGCGCGTTCGGTTCGTTCGGCCGTCGCGCGGGAGTGCCCCGGTCCGTCACCATCGGACCATGAACGGATCTGCGCCCACCGCCCTCCGCTCGCCGCTCGTCACGCTGGCCCTGGCCGCGGTCCTGCTCGCGCTGGCAACCGCAGCGCTCGTGCCGTCGCTGCTCTCGACGCCGGGCAGCTCCCCGATCGCGGCCGCGTCGCCGAGTGGCCGCGCCAGCCCGTCACCGACGCCAACGCCGGGCCTCACCCTCGCCTACCCGACCCCCAGCCCGGAGCCGACGTTCCTGAGCTACACCGTTCGAGTCGGCGACACGCTCAGCTCGATCGCCCGGACGTACTCGACCACCGCCCGAAGCCTGTCGTGGTGGAACCGCGGGACGTACCCCTCGCTCGATCCGGAGTCGTCCGGCTACGACCCCAACTCGATCAAGCCCGGGTGGAGCCTCGTCCTCCTGCCCGGCACGACCGTCGACGAGAACAACCCGCCGTCGCCGAGCCCGGCGCCGCCGACCGTCGCGCCAACCGGTGCCACGCCCCTGCCCTCGCTCGGCCCGCCCGTTCGCCCGACCGTCGCCCCGAGCATCGCCCCATCCGCGACGGTCATCTCGCATGGATCCCGGACGTCCAACCGCATCGCGCTGACGTTCGACATGGGCGGTCGGCTCGACCCGGCGGTCCAGATCGTCCAGTGGCTCATCGACCACCACGTGCACGCGACCGTCTTTCCGACCGGCAAGGCCGGCTCCACGACGAGCGAGGGCCAGGCCGCGCTGGCGCTCGTGAAGGCCCACCCCGAGCTGTTCGACGTCGGAAACCACTCGTGGGACCACCCCGACTTCACCACCCTGACCGCGGCCCAGATGGCGAGCCAGATCACCCGGACCGAGTCCGCCATCGCTCCACTCACCGGCCAGACCACGAAGCCCTGGTTCCGGCCGCCGTTCGGGGCCTACAGCGCGGCGGTGCGGGCGGGAGTCGGAGCGGCGGGCTGGCGCTACCTGGTGATGTGGGACGTCGACACGATCGACTGGAAGCCGGAGTCCCAGGGCGGCCCGAGCGCCGCCCAGATCGTGGCGAAGATCCAGGCGAACGCCCAGTCCGGCTCGATCGTGCTCATGCACCTCGGCGGGTACCACACGCTCGAGGCGCTGCCCGGGATCCTCGCGGCGGTCGAGTCGAAGGGCCTCCAGCCCGCGACGCTCGGGGAGCTGCTGGGAAGCTGACAAAAGCGGAAAGCCGAGACGGCGTCCGGAGGAGCGGACGCCGTCTCGTTCGTCGCGATCCGGGGGAGGAGGACCCGGGTCGCTGGGACATTCGAAGTTCGGACCGCCTCACGCGGGAGGCGGCGATCGGTCAGGGCCGGTCGAGCCGGCCCGGCTCAGGAGGTCTGCCAGGTCAGCTGGACGGGTCCCGCCCGATCGTCGGGATGGGCGCTTGCCTGATCCAGCTCGGCGGCACGCTGCCGGACGACGGCCTCCACTTCGGCGATCGTCCAGTGCAGCCCGTCGCTCGGCAGGCCGGCGAGGTAGGCGGTGAGATTCGCCGCTTCCGCGGGTTCGAGCCCGCGCACGAGCAGGGCCCGGTAGATCGACCGCGCCGGGAAGTCGGCGATCCGGACCGTCGCGGTTGCGGCGGTCGGCTCACCCGGTTGCGGCTCGCTCGGATCGGCCATCGACTGGGGCGCCAGCTCGCGGTTCGACCGGTCGAGCCCGGGTTCGTCCCGAGTTCGGTCCGGTGGGCCGATGGTGGGTCGAGGGCAGTTGGGTGGGGTATGACCCGGAGGTACCGGCCCGGGCGGTACCTGCGTGGGTATGCTCCCGTCGTGGTCGACGGGATGGAGCGCGGGGGCGGCAAGCGCGACCGGGCGGCGCGACTGATGCGCGTCGCGGCGCTGCTCGTGGCCCACCCGGACGGCATGCACCCGAAGGACATCGCCGAGCGCCTGGGGATGTCCGTCCGGAACGTCTACCGCGACCTCCACGCCCTCGAGGACGAGGTCCAGGTCCCGACCTGGTCCGACGAAGGCCGCTGGGGCGTCCTCCCGTCGGCGTTCCTGCCACCGCTCAAGCTGACCCTGTCCGAGGCGATGGCCGTGTTCCTGGCCACGCGGCTGATGGTTCGCTACGCCGACAAGTACGACCCCGACCTCGGCTCGGCCTTCGAGAAGCTCCAGGACGGCCTGCCGGCCACGCTCCGGGAGCACATCGCCCGGAGCCTCGACGTCCTCCAGCGGGCGCCGATCGATCCGGAGTTCATCGAGCGGGTCCGGCTCCTGACCCGGGCCTGGGCCGATCGGCGGGTCGTCGAGATCGAGTACGAGGGCGCGGCCTACGAGGGTCGTCCCGGGGACGTCAGCCGTCGAACGGTCCACCCGTGGCTCATCGAGCCGTCGCTCCGGACGCATGCCCTGTATCTCATCGGGTACGACGTGGACCGGCGAGGGATGCGGACCTTCAAGATCGAGCGGATCCGCTCGGTCCGGCTGACGCCCGGATCGTTCGACTACCCCGAGCCCAGCGGGCTCGAGACGGAGCTCCGGCGGGGCTGGGACATCATCGCCGACCAGCCGCCGGTCGAGGTCCGGCTGCGGTTCTCGCCGGCGGTCGCCGATCGCGTGCTCGAGACACGCTGGCACCCGATGCAGCAGACCGAGCGACAGGCTGACGGCTCGCTCCTGTGGTGGACGACCGTGAGCGGCACGATCGAGATCCGGCTGTGGATCCTCGAGTGGGCCGACGATGTCGAGGTCCTCGCGCCCGAGGACCTCCGGGCCGACGTCGCGGCCCGGCTCTTGCGGGCGGCGGCCAAGTACGGCGCCGCCGGGCCGGGGAGCGGCGGTTGAGCCCGCAGCCGTTCTCGGCCGTCAACCTCATCAGCGACCCCATCCACGGCTACATCGAGCTGACGCGCCGCCGCTCCCCCGCCGAGCTGCGCGCGGCCGGCCTCCCCGAGGAGGACGCCGCCGAGGACGACCTGCTCGACACCGCCTGGCTCCAGCGCCTCCGCCGGATCAGCCAGCTCCAGTCGGCGCGATGGGTCTTCCCGACCGCCGAGCACTCTCGGTTCACGCACGGGCTCGGGGTCATGCACGAAGCGGGGCTGTGGGCCCGATCGCTCTACCCCTCGCTCCGACGGGTGGTCGCCGAGGCGGAGCCGGGGCAGGCACTGCCGTCGGAGGGCCTCGTCGTCGAGACGCTCCGGGTCGCGGGCCTCCTCCACGATGTGGGGCACGGCCCGTTCGCGCACTTCTTCGACGAGCAGGTGCTGTCGGGCTTCCCTGCGCCGGCCGACAGCCGGCGGCCGTCGACGAAGTCGCTGTCCCACGAGGACCTGAGCCAGCTGATCATCGAGCGCGAGCTCGGTGGCCTCATCCGCTCGCTGCGGCGGGCGCCGGGCGCCGTGCCCCAGCGGGACGTCTTCGGCGAGGGCGAGTCGATCGACCCGCGCTGGGTCTCGTTCCTGGTCTCGAAGCCCGCGCTGTCGGACGCGTCGATGCCGGCCTGGGTCCGGCGGCTCCAGCCGCTCCTGTCGGGGGTCTTCACGGTCGACAACCTCGACTACGTCCGGCGCGATGCGTTCTTCACGGGGGTGCGGGTCGGGATCGACGTCGAGCGGCTGCGACGCTACGCCTACGTCTCGGCGGCCGGGCTGACCCTCTACGAGCCGGGTCTCACGGCGCTGGAGGGCTTCCTCGACGCCCGGATGCTGCTGTACCAGCAGGTCTACTTCCATCGAACCGTCCGGGCGATCGACCTCGACCTGGCCGAGGTGTTTGGCGCGTCGGTCCGCGCGCTGTTCGGGGCCGAGTCGCCGGCCGAGCAGCTGGCCGGGTACGCGGACCTCGACGAGTACGCGCTGCTTCACCAGGCCGCGCGCTGGGCCCGCGGCGAGGACGTCGTCGGCGAGGCGGACGCTGCGAAGCTCGTGCCCGGCGACGGCCGGGTCACCTCCTCGCTGGCCGATGGCTGGCGCCGGATCCTCCTTCGCCGCCCGAGCTGGCGGTCCGAGGCCGAGCTGCGGCTCACCTACGAGGGCGGCGCCTTCCCCGCGACCGCCGTTGCCGGGCTGGGCGAGCCCGAGCCGGGCCGCCTCGCCGTGGACCTGGCGATCGTCGACGCGCGGCCCACGGTCGGCCCGGTCCTGACGATCGAGAGCCGCGGCGGCGGCGCGATCCCGCTCGAGGAGGCCCTGGCCCGGATCCCGCCGTACGCGCTCATCGCGCGGCGCTACCGGCGAGTGGCGTAGGTCCCGCTGCGCCCACCGCCCGGCGGGTCCGGCGGCTACGGGGTTCCGGACGGCTGGGCGTTGAAGCCCCAGGTCAGCTCGGTCGACGACATCGGCGGCAGGACCCGGAACGGATCGATCCGGGCGATCTCCTGGGCCGGGAGGAGCTCCTTCTTCACGAGCGACGGCTCGACCTCGACGCGACCGGGATCGGTCGGCGAGAAGATCGAGTAGTGGAGGTGGCAGCCGGTGGCAAGGCCGGTCTGGCCCTCGTAGCCGATGAGGTCGCCGGCCTTGACGTGCTGGCCGGCCTTCACGAGCGACTTGAACAGGTGGATGTACTCGCTCCGGTAGCCGTTGCCGTCGTCGACCACGATCGTGATGGCAAGGGTGTTCCAGAGCTTCTTGGCGTCGAGCCGAGCGTCATACGCCGCGACGTCGCCGATCCAGCCGATCGCCTCGTTCACGTGGCGTCCCGTCGCGATGACCACGCCGTCATGGGCCGCTTCGATGTGGTCGCCGCAGAAGCTCGCGATATCGATGCCGTCGTGGAACGGCTTGCCGTCGACCACGAGCGTCCCCGCGGTGACGGTCCCGAAGGGCGTCGTGATCCGGCCAGCGGTGAGCGGCCAGCGGTAGCCGGTCAGCGCGGCCGACGGAAGCGGTGTCGGATTCGCGACCGTGGCGGGAGCCGAGGTCGGGCCGTCGCCGGCCGGGCCCGCGGCCGCGAGCGCGACCGATGGCTCAGCGCTCGGAGGCGCCGCGGTGACCGGACCGGTCGTTCCGCCGAAGAGCGTCAGGGCCGTGACGACGACGACCACGAGCCCGACGAGGCCCACGGCGAGGGCGCGGGGAGGAAGGGGGCGGGGACCGCGGGCGACGGCAGCCCGGGTACCGACGGGCCGGCTGCCGGGAAGGCCGACATATCGAGCATGCTCGACGCGTCGCCGGCCCCGCGAGGTCATCGAGCTCGAGGTTACCCGGTCCGGCCCATCGGATGCCGGGTCATCGGGAGCGTGACTCCCGGCCCGTGCTACTTCGCCCGCATCCGGTTGGTGCGCGGATCGTGGGTCAGCTCGGCCAGCCCGAGCGCCTCGAGGAGCGGCGGCAGGTACATTCCGAAGCGGCCCCGATAGCCCTTCCGGAGGCCGTACCAGCCACCCACGGGATTGCCGGGATCCCGGCCCCACGCCTCGACCGTCCCGGGCTTCGCGTCCTTCTGCTCGTCGGCCGCCCCGAGATCCACCCAGCCACCCTGGGCCGCCAGCCAGGCGTGTAGGTCGTCGATGGCCCGGGCGTCGTACTTCAGCTGGGTCGAGCCGACCTGGCAGACGATCGACGGCGGGTCGCTCGAGTCGTCTCGGTACATCGTGTAGTCGGACGTGCCCGGCGGGGTCTGCAGGACCCACGGATCGGCCTTCGTCCCGGTTCCCGTCGCCATGACCGTCCCTCTTTCAGCTCGCGGCCGGCCGGATGGCCTGCGCTACCCTATCGCCCTCGCGCGCCCGTAGCTCAGCGGACCAGAGCATGTGGCTTCGGACCACAGGGTCGGGGGTTCGAATCCCTCCGGGCGCGCCATCCAAACCCGCGCCTCGGCTGAGGCGACGAGGGCCAGATACTCCTCGCGGGCGAGCTTCGCGCTGACGATCTCGCCGTCCCGCACCCGGATCGACGCGAACAGCGTCTGGGCGATCTCGGTCCGCTCCTCCGGTGTGGCCTTCGACCACAGGACCCCGAGGTCCCGGAGAAGGCGCGCCGCCTGGACGAGGACTGCCTCGGAGTACGTCGGCGCGTCCCCCGCTTCCAGAGCCAGCTCGAGCTCCCGCTTCCGGCCGACGTATTCCTCGCGGCTGATGTCGCTCATGACGAACAGCTCGCGGAGTCGTTCCAGCTGCCCGGCGATGGCCCGCCGGTCGACCGCCGGCCGCTCCCGCTCGGGCGCGACGAGCGCCCGCTGCATCCGCTCGATATCCGCCTGCCAGTCGTCTGGCACGACGAGCGTTGAGAGCCAGGCCTCGACCTGCGACTCCAGCCGGTCGCTCCGGACGGCATGCTGGTCGCAGCCGCGCCGGCCGCGCTGCGTCGGGCAAGCCATGTAGGCGTGTCCGCGATGCGGCTCGCCATACATCCGCGCGCCGCACCGGTCGCACACCGCGAGCGTCCGGAACGGATAGGCGTGGCGGGCACGACCGCCTGGCGAGCCGGTTCGTTGGCGCTGCCGGACGACCTGGATCTGCTCCCATAGCCCGTCAGACCAAAGGGCCTCGTGCGGCCCTCGGACGAGCTCGATCTCCTCGCCCGCGAGCCGGCGCTTCTTGCGGTTCCAGGTGAGGGCGCCCGTGTAGATCGGGTTGGTCACGATCACGCGGACGGCCGAGCCGGTGAACGGCCGCCCGGCGAGGTTCCGGTAGCCGTCCCGGTTCAAGCGCGCC
>DASUHU010000108.1:0-7487 GCA_036273395.1 Candidatus Limnocylindrales bacterium | reverse complement strand
CGCCTCCGACAGGTCGTAGGTCTGGCCATCGACCCGCACCCGCACGAAGCCCTGCTTCCGTGCTGCCTCGAAGACGCGGTCGCCCTCGGTCTTGCGGTCCTTGATCAGCGGCCCGAGCACGAGGAGCCGGGTCCCCTCGGGCAGTGCCAGCACCTGGTCGACGATCTGCTGGACGGACTGCCGCTCGATCTCGTGGCCGTTCGGGCAATGCGGGTGCCCGACCCGCGCGAACAGCAGCCGGAGGTGGTCGTAGATCTCCGTGACCGTCCCGACGGTGGACCGCGGGTTCCGGCTCGCGCCCTTCTGGTCGATCGAGATGGCCGGGCTCAAGCCATCGATCTGGTCGACGTCCGGCTTCTCCATCTGTCCGAGGAACTGCCGGGCGTAGGCGCTGAGGCTCTCGACATACCGCCGCTGGCCCTCGGCGTAGATCGTGTCGAACGCGAGGCTCGACTTGCCGCTGCCGCTCAGCCCCGTGATGACGACGAGTCGGTCACGCGGGAACTCGACGGCGACGTCCTTGAGGTTGTGTTCGCGCGCGCCGCGCACGACGATCCGATCCTGGGGCACGCCCCGAGTGTACCGAATCGCCCCGAAACGGAACAGATGTTCTGTCGCGGCGGCCCGCGGCTCTGCTCGGCCGGACGGTGCCGCTCGACACGTCGCTCTGCGGCGGCGGCGTCGTTCTCCCGCACGGTGGGCCTCCGGCTGTCGCGTCCAGCGGGATGGTTTCGACGGAGTCGGTGCCCGCGTCCCCTCGGGTGGGATCAAACCGCTGTTGGAGCGTCTGGCATCGCCGTTTCAGTGCGGCCCGTCCCATCCAAAGCGACCGAATGTGCGGGACCGCGTGCATCGTCCCCATGGCCGGGAATGCCCGCCTGGGCCAAGCACCCGGCAATTCGCCGCGCCGTGGTAACCGAAGGCCGCACCCGGATAAGGGGCGGTAGAGCGTCTCGGTGTTCGATACCGACCGATGGCAACCAGCAAACGATCCCCTCGATCGGGCGTTGCCCGGCGCGCCACTGATCGAGTTCGCACTCGATTGCGCGATGAACTCCTACGCCTCTGCGAGGACGCGGGGGTCACGGGCGCCGAACTGGCAATCGCGAGTGGCGTATCGAAGAGTCACGCCGCACGAATCCTCGCGGGCGACGCCGGCGGATCACTCGAGACATATGTTCGATTGGCAGTGGCCCTCGGCGCCGACCTATCCGCGCACGTCTATCCGAACACCGGCCCACCGATCCGCGACCGACACCAGGCGCGGATGCTCGAAGCGCTCCTCCGGGACCTTGATCCTCGATGGCGACGATCCACCGAGGTGGTCGTGACACGCCCTGTCCATGGGGTCATCGACCTGGTGCTCACCGACGCGCGCGCCGGCCAGATCATCGCGGTGGAGATCCAGTCGGAGCTGCGACGGCTCGAGCAGCTGCTTCGATGGACCAACGAGAAGGCGGCCGCCCTGCCATCGGCGCCTCGCTGGCCTTCCATCGTGACGCCGGGACAGGGACCGACCGTGTCATCGCTCCTCGTGGTCCGCCGGACTCGCGCCACGGTCGAGGTTGCGGAGGCGTTCGGTCGCCAGCTCGAGGCCGCGTTTCCGGCGCACCCGGCCGATGCGCTGCGGTCGCTGCGGGGCGACGGGCCGTGGCCTGGGTCAGCGCTCGTGTGGGCCCGAATCGATGGTGGTGAGGTTCATTTCATGGCGCGGCGCTGAGGCGCGGCTCGCCCGAGAGCGCTCCGATGAGTCTGGACCGCGGTCAGTCAGAGCACCCCGATGGTGGCGGCGTTCGACCAGCCACCGATGATCCCGGCGACGATCGCGAAGCCCAGGAGGACCTCGCCGGCGAGGCGGGCCTTCGGGCCGTGCGCGGTCATGAGCGAGCACGCGACGGCACCGACCAGAACCACGAGGAGGAGCTTGGCCACGACGAGGACGTCGAGCCCGCTGGTGCCGAGGATCGCGGAGACGATGGGGTTGGCCTCGGCCGACGGACCGAGCCGCCGGATCATCGTCACGAAGGTTCCGAGGTCGAGGAGCTGGGCGGCGAGCATCGTGAGCAGGCCGAGGAGGAGTGGCATGGGACCAGCATGACCCTGCGGCATTCACCGGCGGTTACGTGGAGGTTGGCGGTTGATCACGGGACGTGAAAGTGGCGCTCGCCGCCACCGGTGCGGCCCCGGTCGCAACCCTCGCCCCCCTCGCCGCCCAGCCGCTGGCGGCGACGAGCGAAGGAGCGCGCTAGCGGCGTCGCCGCGGCGGCCGAGTCCCCTGCCGGTGCCGGATGTTCGGCGTCACGGTTCGGTCCCACGTGGGCCGCTCGAGCCAGCGCGCCTGCCAGCCCGGTGAGTCGTCGTGCTCATCCCGGATTCCCGGGAGCCAGTCCGAGGCCGTGCCGTCGCTCACGCCCGCGGCGGCCAGCTCGCCATCGACCGCTGCACCCGGCTCCGAGCCCTCGAGGGTCTCGATCGGCTCGTCGCTCGCCGGCAGGACCTCCACCGAGGCCACCTCGAGGGTGGGTGCGGCCGCGTCGGGCGCGTCCGCCGCGGGAACCTGCCCGCCCGAGCCGTTCCTCCCTCCTCGGCGGCCGCCACGGGCCCGCGCCGCCGCCGACGCGGGAGCGCGATTCGCGAGGGCGGCGGCACGCTCGGCCGCCTGTCCGACGAGGACCGACTGATCCTCGGACAGCACGCGCAGGCGGATCTGCTGGATCTCGTCCCGGAGGGCCGCGGCCCGCTCGAACTCGAGCTCCTTGGCCGCGGACCGCATCTCGGCCTCCATCCGGCCGATGAGCTCCTCGACCTTGTTCCGATCCAGCTCGGCGAGCCGCGCCTCGCGAGCCTCGCGCTCCGAGCTGTACACGACCGTGCCCTCGGCCACGCTCCGGAGCTGGTCGTTCAGGTCGCGGATGCCCTTGACGATCGTCTGGGGCTCGATCCCGTGCTCGACGTTGTAGCGCTCCTGGACCGCGCGCCGCCGATCCGTCTCCTCGAGCGCCGCGCGCATCGAGTCCGTGACCGAGTCGGCGTACATGACGACCTCGCCGCCGATGTTCCGCGCCGCGCGCCCGATCATCTGGATGAGCGACCAGGCCGACCGGAGGAAGCCCTCCTTGTCCGCGTCGAGGATCGCGACGAGCGTCACCTCCGGCAGGTCGATGCCCTCCCGAAGGAGGTTGATCCCGACGACGACGTCGAAGACCCCGAGTCGGAGGTCGCGCAGGATCGCGACGCGTTCGAGCGTGTCCACCTCGGAGTGGAGGTACTGGACCTTGACCCCGAGCTCGCGGAGGTAGTCGGTCAGGTCCTCGGCCATCCGCTTCGTGAGGGTCGTCACGAGGGCTCGCTCGCCGCGGTCCACCCGGGTCTTGATCTCCTCGAGGAGGTCGTCGATCTGGCCCTCGGTCGGCTTGACCCGCACGATCGGATCGACGATGCCGGTCGGCCGGATCAGCTGCTCGACGACCCGTTCGCTCCTCTCGAGCTCGTACGGACCGGGCGTCGCCGAGAGGTAGATCGCCTGGTGGACCGAGGTCTCGAACTCCTCGAACGTCAGCGGCCGGTTGTCGAGGGCCGAGGGGAGGCGGAATCCGAAGTCGACGAGGATCTCCTTGCGGGTCCGGTCGTTCTTGTACATCCCGACGACCTGGGGGATCGTCATGTGCGACTCGTCGACGACGAGCAGCCAGTCCGGCGGGAAGTAGTCGAGCAGCGTCCATGGCCGCGAGCCGGCGGCCCGACGCGAGAGGTGCCGGGAGTAGTTCTCGACCCCGGAGCAGAAGCCGAGCTCCCGGAGCATCTCGAGGTCGAACGTCGTGCGCTGTCGGAGCCGCGCCCCTTCGAGCTCGCGTCCCTCCGTCTCGAGCTGGCCGACGCGCTCCTCCATCTCGGCCTCGATGTCGACGATCGCGGCCTTGAGCTTGTCGGCCGGCGTCACGTAATGGGTCGCGGGATAGACGTTGACATCCTTGCGTTCCGCGAGGAGCTCGCCGGTCAGCGGATCCAGCTCGGTGATCCGCTCGACCTCGTCGCCGAAGAACTCGACCCGGACGACGGTCTCCTCGGAGGCTGGGCGGAACTCGAGCGTGTCGCCCCGGACCCGGAACCGGGCCCGGGACAGGTCGGCGTCGTTGCGCTGGTACTGGAGGTCGACGAGGTGGCGCAGGACCGCGTCGCGGCGGTACTGCCCGCCGACACGGAGGCGAAGGACCGTGGCGCCGTAGTCGACCGGCGCGCCGATGCCATAGATGCACGAGACCGAGGCCACGACGATGACGTCGCGCCGCTCGAACAGGGCGTGCGTCGCCGCGTGCCGCAGCCGGTCGATCTCGTCGTTCCGCGACGAGTCCTTCTCGATGTACGTGTCCGAGCGCGGGAGGTAGGCCTCGGGCTGGTAGTAGTCGAAGTAGCTGACGAAGTACTCGACCGCGTTGTCCGGAAAGAAGTCCCGGAACTCGGCGTACAGCTGGGCGGCCAGGGTCTTGTTGTGCGACAGCACGAGGGTCGGGCGGTTGATCTGCTCGATGACCCTGGCAAGGGCGAACGTCTTTCCCGTTCCGGTCGCTCCCAGGAGCGTCTGGTGATGGAGCCCGCGTCGGACGCCGTCGGTCAGGCGCTCGATCGCGGCAGGCTGGTCACCGGTCGGCTCGAACGGGGCGACGAGGCGGAAGTCGGGCACAAGCGAAGTTTACCAGCCGAACCGTTATTTCGAACGCCCGTTCTCGTCTCGACGGGACCCCTGGCGAAGCGTCCTGGTACCACCCGCCCATATCGACCGGTACCCGGCGGTGCGGAGACTCACCACGCCAATCCAGTGACCGCCGGGCGATCCCGCCCCGCGGCTCGACCCCGCGCTCGCCCGGAGGGACGCTCGACCACCCATGGAGATGGAGTACCGGGACAATAGCCGGCGCAGCAAGGTCATCATCGCCCTCGGCGTGGTCCTTGCCCTCGTGGCCGGCGCCACGTCCTTCTACCTGCTGAACCAGGCCACCCAGACGGCGAGCGAGGGTCCCCTCCAGAAACTGACGGTCGTCGTCGCCGCCAAGGACATCGCGGCACGGACGCCGGTCCAGGCCGGCGACGTCGCCCTCCAGCAGGTCCCGCTCGATCCCACCTCCCAGGCCGGCATCCTGACCGCCACCGGCGACGTCGTCGGGAAGGTCCTCGCGGTCCCGGTCCTCGCGGGCCAGCCGATCTACAAGACGATGATCGCCTCGTCCTCGGGGGCCGCCGGGTTCTCGATCCTCGGGCCGACGGAGACGGTGGGCCCCGATTCGGAGAACTGGCGAGCGGTCTCGATCACGATCCCCGATGACCGGGCGGTCGGTGGCCTGCTGCAGGCCGGCCAGACGATCGACGTGATCATGACCGCGACGATCAAGGTCCCCGACGCCTACGCCTCGCAGGGCTACTACGCCGACACCTCGACGAAGGTCACGTACCAGAACGTCGTCATCCTGGCCCGCGTCCAGAGCGAGTACGTCATCCGATGCTCCCTCGCGGTGGCCGAGGAGATCGAGCACCTGCTCGCGACCGGCACGGTCATGTTCAGCGCGGCGCTCCGACCCGATCAGGACGTCCGCTACGTCGACGTGACGAACCTCGGCGCGACGACCAACCGGATCCTCGAGAAGTACGGCCTGCCGTGGCCGGTGATCTACCCGGCGCCGAGCGGGGCGATCCCCCACCAGCCGCCGCTCATGACGCCGACCCCGCCGCCGACACCAGCGCCCGTGCCATCCGGGAGCCCCGCTCCCTCGCCGTAGCCAGACCCTCGACCCAGCCGAATCGTTCGGCCGAGGTTCCCCGCACGAATCTAGGCCGGCCCGGTTCCCGGGCCGGCCTTCCGATTCCGGCTAGAGATCCGGCCCGATCGCCCGCTCGACCGCTTCACGCACGAGGTCGAGCCAGGCCGCGCGGACCCGCGCTCGAACCTCGGCGATCGGGCCGCTCGTGTCGAGGACGCGGGAGGCGGCGTCACGGAGCCTCGTCGCGATATCGCCCTGGGCGGCGAGCCGCTGGTCGATCGTCACCTCGTCGAGGCCGCGACCCCCGAGCCGCTCGCGCTGGATGCCGGGCTCGCAGACCACGAGCCAGACCTCGTCGCAGAAGGTGGCAAGGCCGCCCTCGACGAGCTTGATCGCCTCCACGACGACACCCGGCACCAGGTCGCGGTCGGCCTCGAGGATCCGCTCGAGGACCCGCACCCGCACGCCCGGATGGACGATGGCCTCGAGCCGCCGCAGCTCCGCCGGATCGGCGAAGACCCGGCGGCCCAGCGCCGCCCGATCGAGCGTGCCGTCGGCCCGCACGAAGCTCGGACCGAACGCCTCGACGACCGCCTCGAACGCCGGCTTGCCGGGCTCCATGACCTCGCGGGCGACGACGTCGGCATCGATGACTTCGAGCCCGATCTCCCGCAGGAAGCCCGCGATCGTCGACTTGCCGCAGCCGATCGGTCCGGTCAGCCCGATCCGGATCGCATGCATCCCGGTCAGCCCTCCGGCGCGGACGTCACGGCGCTCGCTCCTCGACGGCCAGCCACGTCTCCTCGGCGGCGGCGAGGGCCGTCTCGACGTCGGCGAGCTCGCTCGTGATCCGGCGCAGCTCGATGAAGTTCGCCTGGACCGTGGGCTTCCCCATCTCGAGCTCGAGGTGGTTCTTCCGGAGCCCCAGGCGCGTGAGCTCGGCGTCCGCGGCGTCGCGCTGGCGCCGGTAGGCGTCCTTCGAAAGCTTCGCCGCCTTCGGCCGAGGGGCGGGCTTCGGCCCGACGGGTGACGCGGCGCGCGCCTCCGTCGATGGCGCATGCCCATTCGACCGGCCGTGGGCCGTGGCCGGCGTGCGCACCGGGTGCAGCCGGGCCTGCTCGCGCGCCCGGGCCGCCGCCGGCGTCCAGCCATCCGCGACCGCGGCCCGCCACTCCCGGTAGCCGCCATCGAACGGCACGACGAGGCCGTCGCCGACGACCCACAGCCGCTCGCAGACCGTCTCCAGGAACCGGCGATCATGCGAGACCACGAGCATCGTCGCGGGCGTCGAGAGGAGGAACGCCTCGATCGCCTCGCGGGCGACGACATCGAGGTGGTTGGTCGGCTCGTCGAGCAGGTACAGGTTCGAGGGCATGATCCCGAGCAGCGCCAGCTCGAGGCGCGAGCGCTCGCCACCGGAGAGCTTCCGGACCTCCTTGAGGACATCGTCACCGCGGAACAGGAACCGGGCGAGATACGAGCGCGCCTCGCCGGGCGTGACCGGCGCGGCATCGGTCAGGACGTCGAGGACGGTCTCGCCCGGGAATGCCGCGGCCCGCAGCTGGGCGAGATAGCCGAGCTGGACGCCCGAGCCGAAGGCGATCGTGCCGTCGAGCGGCGAGAGCTCGCCCGCGACCGTCCGCAGGAATGTCGTCTTGCCTGCCCCATTCGGGCCGACGATCCCGATCCGCTCGCCGCGCCGCGCGGCGAGGAAGTCGGCGTGGGCCACGAGGA
>DASUHU010000107.1:0-3136 GCA_036273395.1 Candidatus Limnocylindrales bacterium | reverse complement strand
CCCCTTGCGGGAGGCCCTGCGGATCTACGAGCTGAAGGGGAACGTGGTCTACGCGGCCGCCCTCAGGGAGCGGCTAGCGGCGACCCCCGCCTAGGCTCAGCCGTACTGGCCGCGAACCCCGCCGTTCTGGAAGTCGAAGACGTCCAGCACGAGGAACAGATGGTCGTCGGCGTCGTTGTCGGCGCTCTCCTTGGGATGCTTGGGCTCGGCCCTGGTGCCGCTCCACTTCGGGTAGAAGCAGGCCGACTGGCCGGCCGGCGCGGCATCCGTCGGGCAGACCGGCAGCAGCGCCGAGGTGCCGTCGTCGTATTGGTGGCAGAGCGAGACGTCGGCGAGCTCGAGCTCATCCGGCAGCGACGAGGCCTCGATCGTGATCGTCGTGAGGAAGTCCGAGCTGAACTTCGCGCCGCCATTGACGTTCAGCGTCACCAGCTGTCCGGCCGGTGTCCCGCTGCCGCACTGGCTGCTTCCGCCCGAGGTTTCGGTGACGGTCACCGGGATCCCGGTCCCGGGCGCGTTGACGGTCGTCGTCTGGACGTCGCCCGTCGCCGTCGAGAAGCTCGTGCCGCCGAAGACGACGTAGCCGCCCGCGAAGTCAACGCTGCTGTCCAGGACCGTCGAGACGGGCGTGTCCAGGTTGTCACCGTGACTCGTCGGCTTCTTCCCGTGCTTCTGGTCCGAGAACGTCGAGCCCGAGGTGTTGAACTGGAAGTCGATATCGAATGACGTTCCGCTCGCCGGGGTCTTGTAGACGACGTCGATGGTGTCCGACTTCCCGGCATTCAGCGCGCCGAGCGTGCAGGACAGCACGGGGCTCAACACGCAGGAGCCAGCCGATGGGGAGGCCGAGAACGCCGCAAAGCTGACGTTGTCGGCGAGGAACAGCTGCGAGATGTTGCTCGTGCCGTTGTTGGTGACGGTCACGTGATAGAAGGCGTAGTTGCCGGGGCTCACCGAGCCCGGTACCGAGCTCGCGGTCGAAGTCCAAAGCGGCGTTGACGCCGTGGCCCCACCGACGCCCAGGAGCATGAGGGCCAGCATCGCGGACGCGCCCACGGTGCCGAGCCGAAAGATCCGTTGTCGGAACACCCGATTCATCCTCCTGCCGCCCGCACGGGCGAGGTGTCGGTGCAAGGCCACGAGTACTACTTGAATCTAGCCTGAAAGGACCAGTAGCGCAGGTTCGCACCGGATTCGGGGTCTGGTCAAGCGCGATTCGCACGCCGAGCGTGATTTGTTGCCGGACGGCAACGGCCGGCGGACCTGGCGGTGCTGTCAGCCGCGCGGCACCGGGCGCATCGGGTAGACGCCGACCACGATCGGGGCGATCGGATCGAGCGACAGCTCGTAGCCGATGTCCCCCTGCCGGAGCAGGTCGGCCAGGAGGCGGCCCTCGCGCGACGGCAGTCCGACGTACACGCGCTCGGCTTCGAGCTCGACGGGCGTCACCACGTCGTCCCCGCCGTCGATGCCGAAGCGCCGGCGCAGCTCGTGCATCGGCACGTAGGCGCGACTCTTGATGAACCGCCGCAGCTGCGGCGCGGTCGCTCCTCGGTCAAAGCCATCAGCGCCCGGAGGACCGTCGCGCATCGGTGCGAGTGGGCTTGCGCGTTCGTCGACGGGCCGGGTCATCGGGACGGAGTGCTCGAGCACCGGGCGCGACAGTGGCCGAGGCGCCGGCCCGCGCGGGTCCGGGTCCGGCGAGGATGGATCCTCAGGCCGTTCGGCCCGCCCTGCACGCGGCATGGGCTCGAGCTCCGGCATCGATGGTTCCGGCTCCGGAGCGCCGCCCGCGGGACGTGCCTCGAGCTCGAGCGGCTCCAGGCTCTCGGGGCCGAGTGGGCTCGGCCGGTCGGACGACGCGGGCGTCCGCCGACGCTCGTGCGTCACCAGCCGGGTATGGCGTGGCGAGCCGTGGTGGCAGCGACGGCTCATCGCTGGAGAGCGGCTCCGGGGAGCCGCGGTGGTGTCGGCATGGGACCCGTTCCGGGGATCGATGCTGGGTGGTGAGGCGTCTGGGCGACGCTGCCGGGATGATACCTCCGGGCGGGCTCAGCCCTCGACGACCCAGAGGTCCCGCGGGAGGGCATTGAGCACGATCGGGCCCGAATCGCCGCACACGACGATGTCCTCGATCCGCACGCCGTAGCGGCCCTCGAGGTAGATGCCGGGTTCGATGCTGAAGCTCGTCCCGGGTGCCAGGACCGCCGGGCTGCCCCCGACGAGGTACGGCTCCTCGTGGCCCTCCAGGCCGATTCCGTGCCCCACCCGATGGATGAACCTCGGCCCGTAACCGCCTTCGGCGATCACACGGCGAGCGACCGCGTCGACGGCCTCGCAGCGCGCTCCGGGCTTCACCGCCGCGGTCGCCTGCTCGCTCGCCCGCCGGACCAGCTCGTGGATGCGCCGGAACTCCTCGTCGGGGCCGTTGCCGCCGGTCCCCGCGACCCAGATCGTCCGCGTCGTGTCGGAGGCGTAGCCCCCGAGCGCCCCGCCGATGTCGAGGACAACCGGCTCACCCGCCTGGATCGCGCGATCGCCGGGCTCGTGGTGGGGCGAGGCCGCGTTCGGACCCGACGCGACGATCGCGAAGAGGCCCTCGTCGTGGCCCTCGTCGATGAGTCGCGCCCGAACCTCGCGGCTCACATCATGCTCCGATCGCCCGATGAGCCGGCCCTCGGCGATCGCCCGGAGGGCCCGGTCGGCGGCCTCCGCGGCCAGCCGGAGCAGCTCGACCTCCTCGGGGTCCTTGACCATCCGGAGCGGTCCGAGCACGGGCGTCGCGAGACCCAGGCTCCAGTCCTTCCCGAGCTCGGCCTGGAGCGGCAGGACGTGGCTGGCCCAGAGCGTCGGGTTGACGAGGGCCCGGCGCCTGGCCGGGGCGCCGCGGGTGATCCGCTGGGCGATGAGCTGGTGCGGGTTGTCGGTCTCCTGCCACGGCACGACCTCGACGGCGCCGGCCCTGGCGGCCGGGCTCGAGCCGGCGCGCATCGCCTCGAGGGCGGGAGCCACGAGGAACGGGTCCGCGGACCGCGGAACCACGAGCATTGTCAGGCGCTCCAGGGGCATGGCAAGGTAGCCGGTGAGATAGAGGAGGTCGGCGCCGACGCCGATGAGGAGCGCCTCCGCACCGACC
>DASUHU010000106.1:0-5527 GCA_036273395.1 Candidatus Limnocylindrales bacterium | reverse complement strand
TCCCGTCACCGTCGCCGGTCAGGCGGAGCTCCTCGCCGGAGCACAGCATCCCGTTGCTGACGACGCCCATCTTTTCGGTCCGCTCGATCCGCCGATCCCCCGGAAGCACCGCGCCGGGGAGCGCGACGGGGACCCGCTGGCCAGGCGCGATGTTCGTCGCGCCACAGACGATCTCGAGCGGCTCGTCCTGCCCGACCGTGACGCGCGTCAGCGACAGGCGATCCGCGCGGGGATGCTTCTCGACCGCGAGCAGCTCGCCGACCACGACCTTCCGCCATTCGCTCCCGCGCTGCTCGAGCCCGCGGACCTCCATGCCGAGCAGGGTCAGCCGCTCGGCCAGCGCCTCGGGGCCGAGCTCGAGGTCCACGAACTCGGCGAGCCAGCTCAGCGGGACCTTCATCGCTCGGCCGCCACGGCGCCGGAGGGCGTCATCGGAACTGCCCCAGGAACCGGAGGTCGTTCTCGAGGAACAGGCGGAGATCGCTGATCCGGTGCTTGAGCATCCAGATCCGCTCGGGGCCCATCCCGAAGGCGAAGCCCTGGTAGCGCTCGGGATCCAGGCCCGCATCCCGGAGCACGACCGGATGGACCATCCCGGCCCCGAGGATCGTCAGCCAGCCGCTCCGGCCGCAGACCGCGCAGCCCACCCCGCCGCAGACCAGGCACTCGACATCGAAGGCCACCGACGGCTCGGTGAACGGGTAGTAGCCGGGCCGGAATCGCGTCTTCTTGCCGCCGCCGAACATGGCGTGGGCGAACTCGTCCAGCAGGCCCCGCAGGTCGCCCAGGGTCGTGCCCTCGTCGACCATGAGGCCCTCCACCTGGAAGAACTCCGAGGCGTGACTCGCGTCGATCGCCTCGTACCGGAAGCAGCGACCCGGGAGGAGCACCCGGATCGGCGGCTCGAAGGTCCGCATCGCGTGGATCTGGCCGGGCGAGGTGTGTGTCCGCAGCAGCCGGTTCGGGAGGTCGACGTAGAGGGTGTCCCACAGGTCCCGGGCGGGGTGATCCGGGGGGATGTTGAGGAGCTGGAAGTTCGTCCGGTCGTCCTCGACCTCGGGGCTCTCGAGGACCACGAAGCCGAAGCGGTCGAAGATCCGGACGATCTCGGCCATCGCCTCGATGCTGGGATGGTGCGAGCCGTGCGGCAGCGGCCGGCCCGGCGTCGTGACGTCCATCCGCTCCGATGCGAGCCGCGCGTCCACCTCGGCCTCCCGGAGCACGATCCGTCGCTCGGCGACCGCCTGCTCGATGCCGGTCCGGACCCGATTGGCGATCGCCCCGACCTTCGGCCGGTCCTCGGGGGGCAGCCGGCCGATGCCTCGCAGGACCTCGGTCAGCCGGCCCTTCTTGCCGAGGACATCGACCTCGACGGCGTCGAGGCCGGCGACGTCGGGCGCGCCGGCGATGGCCGTGCCGCCCTCGCTGGCGAGGCGCTCGAGGTCGCGGGTCAGCTCGGCGAGGTCCATGGGTCGGGCGTCTGGGCTCCTGGCTTCGGGTTCGGGCGATCGGTTCGATGGTATGGGCTTCGGGCCGCGGAAAACGCGAAGCCCTCGACCGCCGGTGTCCGACGTCGAGGGCTCGATCGACCGTGCGATCCGCGATCCGGGTCAGCTGCCCCGGGCTGCCTCGACGATCTTCGTAAAGGTGGCCTCGTCGCGGACGGCGATGTCGGCCAGGATCTTGCGATCGAGGGTGATGTCCGCGGCCTTGAGGCCCTGGATGAACTTGCCGTACGTCAGGCCCCGGCCGCGGACGGCCGCATTGATCCGGACGATCCAGAGGCCCCGGAGCTGCCGCTTGCGCTGCTTCCGGTCGCGGGTTGCGTAGGCCATCGCGTGGAGGAGCGCCTCGCGCGCGGGCTTGATGAGTCGCGAGCGGGTCCCGACGCGGCCCTCGGCGGCGTCCAGGAGCCGCTTGTGGCGGCGATGGGCGGTGACGCCGCGCTTGACGCGTGCCATGGCGTGCTGCTCCCTGTCCTAGAGGTACGGCAGCAGGCGCTTGACCTGCTTGGTGTGCTCGGAGCTCAACAGCGACTTGCCGGCATAGCGCCGGGTCCGCCGCGACGACTTGATCTCGAGGTGATGGCCGCGCCAGGCGTTGACCCGGATGATCCGCCCGCTGCCGGACGCGCCGATGCGCTTCTGGGCCGCCTTGTGGCTCTTCATCTTCGGCATCGAGATCAGGACTCCCTCTGGCCGGCGGGGGCCGGTGCTGCTGGCGCGGGTCGCGGGGCCGGTTTCGGTGCGGCTGCGGGTGCGGGTGATGCTGCGGTCGGCGCTGGCGCTGAGGTCGGGGCTGGCGCTGAGGTCGGGGCTGGTGCGGCGTTCGCGGCCGCCGGAGCGGCCGGGGCTGCGGCCGGTGCCTCGGGCGCCGCGCCGTTCTCGTCGGCAGGGCGGGCGGTGGGCTCGACGATCTTCGGCTTGTGGGTCGAGGCGACGGTCACGAACATCGACTTCCCTTCCAGGACCGGTGTGCGCTCGACGACGCCGTGCTCCTTGATGTGCTCGGCGAAGCGCTCCAGGAGCACCCGACCGAGCTCGGGATGGCTGAGCTCCCGTCCCCGGAACCTCACCGTGACCTTCAGGCGATCGCCGTCCTCGAGGAACTCGACCGCCCGATGGACCTTCGTCTCGAAGTCGCCCGTGCCGATCTTCGGCGAGAGGCGAACCTCCTTGAACGTCACCGCCCGCTGGCGCCGCTTGGCCTCCTTCTCGCGCTTCGTCAGCTCGTACTTGTACTGCCCGAAGTCGAGAAAGCGGGTGACCGGCGGAGCAGCCATCGGAGCGACCTCGACCAGGTCGAGGCCCCGTTCCTGCGCCATCTCGAGCGCCCGTGGCGTGGGCATGATGCCCAGCTGGTTGCCCTCCTCATCGATCACCCGGACCTGTGGGATCCGGATCATCTGGTTGACGCGCAGGTCTCGGCTCAGATTGCTGCCCTCTCAGTCGGTAATGACGCCGCGGGACTATAGCACAGGGTCCACGTCGGGCCGCTCGGTGGGCCGCCGCAACCGAGGCGGTCGATCACCTGCCGATGTCGATCACCTGCCGATGTGGTGCGACGTATCCAACGGAGCCCACCCGGCGGATGGCTGGATGCCGCCAACCGCCGATGTGGTGCGAGGGTGACCGGAGGCGGGCAGGCATTCGGCCCGATCGACTGGATATGTCGCAGGTCATCGGCAGGTGACTGGAGTTCGGGACGCACCGCGAGCGGCTGGGGCGGGCTGGGTGACGTGGGCGGGGTGACGTAGGCTGGGTGACGTGGGCTGGGTGACGTGGGCCGGGTGACGTGGGCCGGGTGACGTCGGCTCGGTGACGTCGGCTCGGTGACGTCGGCTCGGTGACGTGGGGCCGAGGGCTGCCTACTCCACCCGGCGAGCGGCGGCCTCGGCGGCGAGCTGCTCGGCGAGCGCCTCCCAGCCGAGCGTCTCCTGGGGCGCGTCCTTCGGGGCGCCGCGCCGCCGGACGGTCGCGCTGCGAGCCTCGACCTCGCGGTCGCCGAGCACGAGCATGACCGGGACCTTCTGCTCCTGGGCCAGCCGGATCTTGTTCTGCATCCGGCTGTCGGAGGCATCGACCTCGACCCGCAGGCCGCGCGCCGCGAGGATCCCCGCGAGCTCGCGGCCGGCCCCCACGTGGCGATCGGCGATGGGGATGACGACGGCCTGGACCGGCGCGACCCACAGGGGGAACGCGCCCGCGAAGTGCTCGACGAGGATCCCGATGAACCGTTCCAGGCTGCCGTAGATCGCGCGGTGGATCGCGACGGGCCGGACGGCCTTGCCGGCCTCGTCGATGTACGTCAGGTCGAACCGGTCCGGGAGCATCGTGAGGTCGACCTGGATCGTGGCCATCTGCCACTCCCGGCCGAGGGCGTCATCGATGTAGATGTCGATCTTCGGGGCGTAGAACGTGCCGTCCTTTGGCTTGATCTTGTACGGCGCACCGGACCGGTCGAGGGCCTCGCGGATCTGCGACTCGGCGCGCTCCCACAGCGCCGGATCACCGATCGCCTTGTCCGGCTTCGTGGCGAACACGAACCGCGGCGCCAGCCCGAACCAGGAGTACGTGACCCGGACGAAGTCGAGCAGCTCCTCGATCTCGGACTGGACCTGGTCCGGCCGGACGTAGATGTGGGCGTCGTCCTGGACGAACTGGCGGACCCGCGTCAGGCCGCTCAGCGTGCCGGATCGCTCGTTCCGATGGAGCCGGCCGTACTCGGCGAGGCGCAGCGGGAAGTCGCGATAGGACCGGACCCGCGAGCGGTAGATGAACGTGCTCTCGGGGCAGTTCATCGGCTTGAGGCTGAACGTCTGGCCTTCGACCTCGACCTTGAACATGTTGTCGTCGTAGAGGGCCCAGTGGCCCGACTGCTCCCAAAGCCGCTTGGAGACGAGGATCGGCGTGCTGACCTCGTCGTAGCCCCGGCGGGTCTGCTCCTCGCGCATGGCCGTCTCGAGCGTCCGCCACAGGCGCTGGCCCTTGGGGTGCCAGAAGGCCGATCCGGGTGCGACGTCGTGGAAGCTGTACAGATCGAGCTGGACCCCGAGCCGGCGGTGGTCGCGCTTCCTGGCCTCGGCGCGCCGCCACAGGAACTGGTCCAGGTCCTCCTGGCGCTGCCAGACCGTGCCGTAGATCCGCTGGAGCATCGGGCGCTTCTCGTCGCCTCGCCAGTAGGCGCCGGCGACGCTCAGGAGCTTGAACGGCCCGATCCTGGCCGTGCTGGCGACGTGGGGGCCGCGACACAGGTCGCTGAACGGACCGTGCTCGTAGAAGCTGACTTCCGGCGTCGGCTGATCAGCGGCCTTCGCCTTCGAGGCGAGGTCGTCGAGGATCTCGACCTTGAATGACTGGCCACTCCCCTCCTCCGCGGCCCGGGCATCATCGAAGTCCAGCTCCTTGCGCACGAACCGGTGGTCCGCGGCGACGCTCGATCGCATCCGCTCCTCGATGGCCTCGAGGTCCTGGGGCGTGAGCGCTCGCGGCAGCTGGAAGTCGTAGTAGAAGCCGTCCGCGATCGCCGGGCCGATGCCGAGCTTCGCCGTTGGGAACAGGTCGAGCACCGCCTCCGCCATGACGTGGGCCGTCGAGTGGCGCATCGCGTCCAGCTCGTCGTGGGCGCCGGCATCCAGCAGCTCGTCGACCGAGCCGCGGTCGGGCGCGTCCAGGACCTCGGTCTCCAGTTCCGCCGGGTCCGCCGGCGCCGCCGCGCCGCCCGCGACTGCCTCGTTGTCTGCCATCGCCACCTGCTCCGTCATCTGCGCCTGGAATCGAAACGACCCCTCGTCCATCGACAGGACGAGAGGTCGATGTCATCGACGTCTCGCGGTTCCACCCGCCTTCACGGTCGCGGCACCGGATCTCGCCGGCGAGTCGCGAACGTGCGCTCGAACCGCGGTAACGGGCGGGCCCGGGCCGGTTCACCGGCCGCTCACGGGTGGTGCCGGAAGGTCGTCGATGCCGGGCTTCCAGCCAGGTCCCGGCTCTCTGTTGATCGACCTCACCGACCGGCGTATCCCGAT
>DASUHU010000105.1:0-5880 GCA_036273395.1 Candidatus Limnocylindrales bacterium | reverse complement strand
GGTCGATGTTCGTCCGCTCGACGATCGCCCGTATCGCCAGCGCCGCGAGATCGTCCGGCCGGCCGCCCGCGAGCGCGCCGCCGTACCGGCCGATCGGAGTCCGGACGGCATCGACGATCCACGCCTCGCGCAGCGGGCGGTCGAGGGTTCGGGGCACGGCCGGAGTCTAGCCTCGGACCCGGCGCAGGAGCGCGAGCGTGGGCCGGAACGTGTCCGGGTCCTCGTCCGACAGCTGGTCCAGCGTCAGCGCGACCTCGTGGAGGCCGGCTCGCTCCGCCCACTCGAACGGTCCGAACGGGTGCCCCGCACCGAGCTTGAGCGCGCGGTCGATGTCGTCGGCGGTGGCGACCTTGTCGCCCAGGGCTCGATAGGCCTCGTTCACGATCGCGAGGATCACGCGCTCCGAGATCGCGGCCGCGTCCAGCAGCTCCGGAGCATTCGGGGCGGTCCGCTCGGGACGCTCGAAGCGCGGCGCCGGCCCCAGCCGCTTGCCGTCGGCGTAGCGGTAGAAGCCCTGGCCGGTCTTGCGACCCAGCGTGCCGGCCGCGACGAGCTCCTCCTGGATCGGCGAGGGCCGGAACCGGACGACACGATCGAAGCCCTCGAACAGGCCCCGGGCGGCGGCGAGATTCACGTCGACCCCGATGAGGTCCATGAGCGCGAACGGGCCCATCGGGAAGCCGGCATCGACCATGGCGGCATCGATGCCCTCGACGGTCCCGTGTCCCGCCCGGAGCAGCCGCAGCGGCTCGAGGGTGAACGGCCGGTTGACGCGATTCACGATGAAGCCGGGCGAATCGGTCGAGCGGATCGGGGTCTTGCCCCAGTCCTCGGCGATCGCTGCCGCTCGCTCCACGGCCCACGACGCGCTTCCCCGGCCCGCGACGACCTCCACCAGGGCGAGGACCGGCGCGGGGTTGAAGAAGTGCATCCCGACGATCCGCTCCGGCGCGATTCGCGCGGCCTCGGCGATCGCGGTCACGGACAGCGCGCTCGTGTTGGTGGCCAGCGCGGTGGTGGGAGCTGACGCGCGATCGAGCTCGGCGAACAGCGCCCGCTTCGTCTCGAGGTCCTCGATCGCGGCTTCGATGACGAGGTGAGCCTCGGAGGCCGCGCGCGCGGGCGTCTCCGCGGTGGCGAGACGTCCCAGGCGAGCGCTGATCCAGTCGGCGCGCGCATCCGCGCCGGTCTCGGCCTTCGCGGCGCGCCGCGCAAGACCCTCGCCGATTCGCTTCCTGGCCCGATCGGTCGCACCCGCAACGGGATCGTGGAGGACCACGCTCCAGCCGGCCTCGAGCGCGACCTGGGCGATGCCGGCGCCCATCGTCCCGGCGCCGATGATCGCCGCGCGCGCCCGCTCGTCGGTCATCGCGCGTTGTCGCTCACGCGGCCAAGGCTACCCTCGCCGCCGTGGGCATGGACGACGCGCCCGAGGTCTTCGCCGAGGACCGCGCGACCTGGCGAGCTTGGCTCGAGGCGAATCACGCCTCCGTGCCCGGGGCCTGGCTCGTGGGATGGCGACGCGGGCACGGCCCCCAGCTCGACTACGGCGAGGCCGTCGAGGAAGCGCTCTGCTTCGGCTGGGTCGACAGCAAGGGCCAGGTCATCGACGAGCAGCGGTCACGGCTCTACTTCGCACCGCGCAAGGCCTCGAGCAACTGGAGTGGCTCCAACAAGGAGCGCGTCGAGCGCCTCATCGCCCAGGGGCTCATGCGCCCGGCCGGCCTCGCGGCGATCGAGCGGGCGAAAGCCAACGGCAGCTGGACCCGCCTCGACTCGGTCGAGGCCGGGATCGTCCCGGAGGATCTCGCCGCGGTGCTCGCCGCGAACCCACCCGCGGCCGAGAACTTCGCGGCGTTCAGGCCCGGCACCCGAAAGCTCATCCTGGCCTGGATCGTCCTCGCCGGCCGGCCCGAAACCCGCGCCGCCCGGATCCGCGAGACGGCCGAGCGAGCCGCCAGGAACGAGCCCTCGAGGAGCTGACGGTCCCGGCGTCCCCAGAGCTACCCGAGGAGCTCGAGCACGGGCGCCATCGCGTCCAGGGCCGGCAACGTCGGCGGCCAGAGCACGACCTCCAGATGGTCGAATCCGGCCCCCTCGAACGCTCGAAACGCGTCCGCGATTGCTATCGCGGAGCCCCGGATCGGCTCACCGAGCACCTCCGCGGCGCCGCTGACGGACGTCGGTTCCACGGCGACTCCCGCCGAACGACCGATCGACGCCGGATCGCGCCCGACCTCGGCGCAGGCCGCCTCGAGCGCGGCCAGGCGCGGGCCGAACTCGGTGAGGTCGCTCCGCTCCTCCACGAACCAGCTCCAGATGTCGGCGTGCTGCGCCGCGAGCCGGAGCATCCGGGGACCCTTGGCCCCGATCATGATCGGGATCTGCCCGGGTCGGGGCCCCCGCGGCCGCTGCTCCAGGTCTCGGGCGGCATGGAACGTCCCCTCGAAGTCCGCATGACCCGTCCGGAGCAGCGGCAGGATGATCTCGAGCGCCTCCTCGAACCGACCGATGGTCCGATCCTCGGGCAGCCCGAAGGCGTGGCCCTGGCGGCCGGCGTGACCGGCGCCCAAGCCGAAGACGAACCGCCCGCCGCTGATCTCGTCGAGCGTCTCGACCGCCTTGGCCGTGATCCCGGGATTCCGGTGGAGCGCGGACAGGATCCACGTGCCGACCTTGATCCGCGAGGTGGCTGCGGCGACGGCTCCGGTGACCGCCACGCACTCCCACCAGCCCTGCGCTCGTCCACCCTCGGGGCGCCACAGGAGCTCATCGGCCGTCCACACCGTGTCGAAGCCGATCTCCTCGGCCCGGAGCGACAGGTCCCGGATCGCCGTCCATCGGACGGTCTCGCCGTCGACGAACGAGTCGCCCATCGGCAGGACGAGGCCAAGCTCAAGCTTCCGCATCGGGCGACCCTAGCAAGTCCCGTGAGCGGCGATGGGCCTCGGCGTGCGTGTCATGGACAGACGATGAACGGGTCACCGCCGCCGCCGATCCCCGACAGCGTGTCACCGTCACGGGCCACGATCGAGCCGTTGGGATCGAGCAGCTCGCCCGTGCCATTCACGAGCCGCGCGCGGTAGCCGTTCGGCCACACGAGGCTCAGCTCGTCGCCGAGGCCATTCCGGAAGACGAGTCGACCATCCTCGTGGCCGACGGTGACCGGAACCAGGCGGGCCAACGGACAAATGCCTCCGGGGTTGGGCGGGGCGGTCGGCAGCTCGAGCGGAGTGCCCGCGATCGTATTGGCGGCCCGGAGGGCGAACGGCAGGCCGACGAGCACGACGATCCCAAGGCCCAGAACGGCGATCGCCCCGCGCCGCATCAAGGGACGCAGTCGCCTGGGTGGCCCGGCGACGGCCCCGGTGCCGGCCCCGACGGTGTCTCGTATCCCGCGAAGATCGTGATCCGGCCGCACGACAGATCGATCCGGCCGATGGTTCCGGTCGAGCCCCAGTTGCCGTTGGGGTCAGTCGTCGCGGACACGTCGCCGGCTCTGACCGTCATCGAGGTCAACACGCGACCACTCGGCGATCGCGCCTCGACCGTCCACGGGAGCGGCGGCAGCTTCCCGAAACCGACTGGCGCCAGGGCGGTGCCAGGCACATCCGTTCCGACCGCCTGGCCATTCACGACCAAGGTCACGGCCAGCGTCGTGCCATTCTCGATGCCGAGGACCGGGACGCCGCCGAACTGACCCATGGGCGCTGGCGTCTCGACCGGTGCCGGGGTCGCTGTCGGCTGGGCCGTTGGTGGCGCTGAGCTGCACGCTGCGCACGCGGCCCCGACGACCAACGCCAGAAACCAGCGCGGCTTCATCGCTTGATGCTCGCGAATCTCATCTGAGAGTCGGCTCAGGGACTGGGACTTGCGAAGCCCCAGAGCTGCTCGATGGCCGAAGACGCGGTTGGGTCGTCACACCTCGGAACGCTATACCCGACCATCGCGAGCGGTCCCGTGACCTTGCTCCCGTCAGGAAGGGTGAGTTGGACTCGGAGGGGACCGAGCGTCGCTCCGCACCAGTTTGACCAGTTGAAGGCGACGTTCGCGGCGTCCGCAACTCCCGGCTCGAGCGTCACCGGAGGGCCGAGCTCGACCGGATCAACTTGCCGAACGGCGATTGGCAACACGATGCCATCGGTCCGGACGATGGCGATCCCATGAGGGCTTCCCGAGAGGCCACATACCGACCTCCCGACGTTCTCAACGTAGAGGTCGGCCTGAACCGTTCCGGTGCCCCCGCCCATCCGCTCCCCGCGGATGGAGAGGCTCGCGGCATCACAGGCCATCGGGGAGGGTGACGCCGTTGCCGCGGGGGTGGTAGGAGTCGCGGCGCCGACTGGTCTCGCAGTGGATGGTGAAGCTGTCGGCGGCAGGGTACTGGTGCATGCCGACAGAACGAAGACTGCCACCCATGCCATCCGTCGCACTAAGGTCCTCGTCGCTCGATGCTCGCGAATGTGCGTAGGTCGCATCACGGGCCGAGCGGGATCGTCATCGGTGTCGTGGAGACCCCGGGATAGCCGACTCCGATGGCACGAGCGGAGCCATCGGTGAGCTGGAAGACGGCAACGAGGAACGGCGTGCTCCTCGTGACGGGGTTGCCGTGCCCGTCCGGTCCTTCCTGGTACAGCCGCTCGCCGACCACAGTGGGATGGAAGGGATCCCTGCTGTCGAGCGCTTGCCGGGCCAGAGGCAGCAGAGTGCTACACGGGCGCTCGGGGTCGGCATCCGTACACGAGAAGGGCTGCCCGATACCCCAGCCGTCGATCACTCCGGTCAGGTTTCCTGACGAGTCGACATGGGCATTCGTCCCACAGCCTACGAGGGCGAGACCTAGGCCAGCCAGCAGAAGGAACGCGGCGGCCCCCGGGCTGACGCCAGTCATCGCTCGGTGGTACCGAATGTCACGTGGTCGTTCCGAGCACGTGCCGAGCAGCGGCGAAGAACGTGGATTCGTAGGCAACAAGGGCGGCGGTTGAGATGGCGGCAACTGCAAGGACTCCCGGCGGCTCGCCAAGAACTTCAGACCCGGCGAGAAGGATCGCCGCAACTAGCGCCCACAGGGCCGCAAATAGCGCGACGGCGGCTGCGGCGAGGGATCGAGACCGGCGGCGCAGTCTTGTGACCGAGGCAGCCTCAACCACGCCGACCGGCATGAGCGCCAAGGCGAGAACAACGACCTCGACCAGGGCGGGCAACGCGACCCAGGCGAGGGCGGCGGGCAGTGAGACGCTGGCGGCCAGAAGCACGACCAACAGCCAGGTCGCCGCAGCCCAGGCGAGCTCGAACCGGACCCCGAGAGCGAGCGCCTGGCGCCACTCGGACAGCCTCCTCTGCGACGTCATCTCGAGACTACTCATGTCGTCGCTGGACCCTACGTCACGCCGAGGTCTAGGGGAAGACGGGAGTGGCTCCTCCGGACCGAACGATCGCCGTGGCTGATCAGTCGAAGACGAACCAGCAGATCGAGTTTCGGCGGCGTTCGTCGTCGAGGACGAGGTCGCGGATCGGGTCGGGCAGCTGGCCGCGCTGCCACTCGCACTCGTCGTGGCCTGCCCGCTGGCTGTCGGCCGCCGCGGCCGCGGACCGAACCGCCTTGATCGCGTAAGCCGCGGCCCCGAGCTCGGGGGCCGCGACGTGTCCGACGGCCGCGGCCTGGGCGGCGGCATAGGCGGCGAAGCGCGGCGCACTCGCGAGATCCCGGGCCGCGGCGTTGGCGTGGCCCGCGGCGGCTCTGGCCGCCATCATCCGAACTTCGCCGCGGGCCCAGGCTCCAGCCATGTCGATCGCTCGCCTTGGTCGCGGGTCGTTCGGCCGGACCGACTCGAACAACCCCAGGACGTGCTCGGCGCAGGTGGCCGCCCAGAGGGCGAC
>DASUHU010000104.1:0-2414 GCA_036273395.1 Candidatus Limnocylindrales bacterium | reverse complement strand
GCCGAGCCCCACCGAGTCGTGGGTCCAGACGTAGATCACGTGGAGGCCCGCGAGCGCCGCGAGCCGGACCGAGCCACGCATGTAGTCGCTGAAGTTCAGGAACGTCCCGGCATACGGGATGAACGAGCCGTGGTAGGCGAGGCCGTTGGCGATCCCGCCCATGGCGTGCTCGCGAACCCCGAACCGGAGGTTCCGGCCGGGCTCGCCGGCCTCGAAGTCGCCCGCACCCTTCACGTCGGTGAGATTCGATTCGGACAGGTCCGCCGCGCCCCCGAACAGCTCGGGGACCGGTCCCGCCAGGACCTGGATCGCCTCCTGGCTGGCCTGCCGGGTGGCGAGCTCCTCGCCGACCGCGTGGGTCTTGAGCCCGGCGAGCGCATCGGGCCGGAGGCGCCGCCCGATCCGGCGCTGGAGCTCGCCGGCCTCGTTCGGGAAGGCCTGCTTGAACCGCTCGAACGCGTCGTGCCACTCCCGGACGAGCTGGTCGCCGCGATCGGCGAACTGGCCCATCGCCGCCTTGACCTCGTCCGGGATCAGGAAGTGGGCGTCGGGGTCCCAGCCGTAGAACTCCTTCGTGGCCCGGACCTCGTCCTCGCCGAGCGGCGAGCCGTGGGCCTTCTGGGTGTCCTGCTTGTTCGGGCTGCCGTAGCCGATGTGCGTCCGGACCGCGATGATCGAGGGCCGCTGGTCGTCGAGGCCGCGCCGGATCGCGGCATCGATCGCCTCGACGTCGTTGCCGTCCTCGACCCGATCGGTGCCCCAGCCGTAGGCATCGAACCGCTCGAGGACGTCCTCGGACCAGGCCCATGACGTGGGCCCGTCGAGCTGGATGTGGTTGTCGTCCCACAGCACGAGCAACTTCCGGAGCCGGAGGTGGCCGGCGAGGCTGGCCGCCTCGGCGCTGACGCCCTCCTGGAGGTCGCCATCGGAGGCGATGACGAACGTCCGATGGTCGATGACCTCGTGACCCGGCCGGTTGATCTCGGAGGCCAGGCGCTGCTCGGCGATCGCCATGCCGACGGCGTTCGAGAAGCCCTGGCCGAGCGGCCCGGTGGTCGCCTCCACGCCCGGGGTGAGCAGCGACTCGGGATGGCCCGGCGTGATCGAGCCCCACTGGCGGAACTGCTCGATCTGCTCGAGCGGCAGGTCGTACCCGGTGAGGTGGAGGAGCGAGTAGAGGAGCATCGAGGCGTGGCCCGCCGAGAGCACGAACCGGTCGCGGTTCGGCCAGTCGGGGGAGCGCGGCGCGAAGCGCAGGAAGCGGGTCCACAGCGTGAACGCCATCGGGGCCGCGCCCATGGGCGCGCCGGGGTGCCCGGAGTTGGCCTTCTGGACCGCGTCCATCGAGAGCGTCCGGATCGTCGTGATCGCCAGGCGCTCGAGATCGGGGCTCATCGCGCGCTCTGGGCGCGTCGCAACCGCCACGGACGGATCGTACCCCCGGAGGTTGCAGGGCCGCGCCAACGGCCATGTCGCCTGGCTGTCAGCGGCCTGCCGCCGGCAGTCCGCCGGGTCCGGGCCGGCGTGCCGTCGGTACCATCCCTGGCGTGAGCGGCGACCTCGGCGCACGGGCCGGCCACGCGCACCGGTCCAGGGTCCTGGTCCTGGGCGATCTCATGCTCGACGTGGTCCTCGTGGCCGCTCGGGCCGTCGAGAGCGCGACCGACGTTCCCGGGCGCGTGGAGATCCGCCAGGGCGGCTCCGCGGCGAGCACCGCCCGCTGGCTCGGGCGCTTGGGCGTCGCCGCCCAGCTCGTCTGCTCGATCGGCCGGGATGGCGCGGGGCGGTCGCTCGTGCTCCAGCTCGAGCGCGACGGGGTCACGGTCCACGCGCGCCGGATCGCCGGCTCCCGCACCGGACGGATCGGCGTCCTCGTGGCGCCGGGCGGCGAGCGCTCGTTCGTGGCGGACCGGCGCGCGGCGGACCTGCTGGCGCCGGACGACCTCCGAGCCGAGTGGTTCGAGAAGCTCGACCTCGTCCACCTGCCGATCTACTCGCTCCTCGGCGATCCGCTCGGGCGCGCCGGCCGGCGGGCGATCGAGCTCGCCCGGGCCCACGGCGCCCTCGTCTCGCTGGACCTCGCGTCGATCGGGCCGCTGCTGTCCTCCGGACGCCGGGCGGCCCGCGAGCTCATCGCCGGAATCCATCCGGACCTGCTGTTCGCGACCGAGACCGAGGCGCACGCGCTGCTCGGCCGGTTCGCCCCGGACGGCCTCCTCGAGTTCGCCGAGACGGTCGTCATCAAGCGCGGTGAGCGCGGCGCTCGCGTCGTGGCCCGCCGGCCCGGTCCGCCTGACGTCGCCCGGCCCGAGGATGGCGTGCCCGGCATCGAGCCCGAACCGCCGCTGGCCTTCGACGTCGCGACGCCGACGATCCTGACGACCGACACGACCGGCGCGGGGGACGCGTTCGAC
>DASUHU010000103.1:0-4592 GCA_036273395.1 Candidatus Limnocylindrales bacterium | reverse complement strand
AAGGTGAACACCGGGTTCTCGCGGTTGCCGGCATAGTGATGGACGGTCCCATCGGCGGCGAGGACGGCGAGGTTGGCCTCGCCACCGAACGCCTCGTGGAGGGCCGGGAGCGCCGCGGCGGCGTCGCGGCCGTGGGCGTCCCAGGCATCCTCCAGCCAGCGCGCCCCGACCTCGGTGTCGGCCCGGCCATGGATCCGGCCCTCGCGACGGTAGTGATCGCGCCACTCGGCCTGGCGCCGGAAGTCGCCGTTGTGGCCGAGCGCGTAGCGCCCGGCCGGGTCAACGAAGGGCTGGGTGTCGGCGAGGCCGAGGGTCGAGAGCCGCGACGGGCGCCGGAGGTGGATCAGGGCGGCGGTCGTCCGGCGCTTCCCGTGCGACGCATGGGCGGGATCGTCACGGAATGCCCGGACATCGCGGTGCGACGCGATCGCGCCGTCCTCGAGCCAGGCCGCGCCCCAGCCGAATCCCGCGATCCCGTACCGCTCCAGGCGCGCCGCCAGCGGCCACAGGTCCGCAAGCTCGAACGGCTCGGCGGCGCGGGCGACGAGCTGCTCACACACGACGCGGGTCGCGATCGCGATCCCGCCGCGGCCCGTGGCCCGGCGCGGTCAGCCCGTCGGGCGCTGGTCCTTGGGGCACCAGTACGTCGTCCGCGGGACATCTGCGCCCTGGGGCGCGGACTTGATCAGCGTCCCGCAGAGGTGGCACGGCCGGCCGGCGCGGCGATAGACCCACAGCTGCGTCGGGGCGCGGTGCTCGCCGGTCCGCGTGTCGACCGTGGTCACGCGACCCGCCGCGGCTCCCGGACGGGCGTTGTACTTGAGCAGCTCCCGAGCTCGCTCGACGATGCCCCGGATGGTCGGCTTCGACAGGCGACCGGTCGGATCGAACGGGTCGACCTTCTCGAGAAACAGGACCTCGCTCTTGTAGACGTTCCCGATGCCGGCCACGACCCGCTGGTCAAGGAGGACCTCCCCGATCGGGCGCATCCGCTGCTCCGGCTCCGTGAATCGGCCGACGGCGGCTTCGACGTCGAGGTCGTCCGAGAGGAGATCCGGGCCGAGCTGGCCGAGCGTCGGATGGACGGGCTCCGCGCGACCCTCGAACAGCTCCACCACCGGGGCATCGAAGCAGACCGCGACGGCGCCCGGGACCTCGAGCACGAGCGAGGCTCGGGAGACCGGCCGTCGCCAGGCCTCGCCCGGGCGGTAGCGATGCCAGCTGCCGTGGAGCCCGAGGTGCGTCCGGATCTCGAGCCCGCCGTCGAACTTGATGAGGAGGTTCTTGCCGGCCGTGTCGACCGCCTCGATCTTGCGGCCCACGACCTTCGAGATGACCGGCCCGGGGAGGCGCGCGCGGGCGAGCGTCACCGTCCGGCCCGCGAGGTGGGGGCGGAGCGCGACGGCGATCCGGGCGAGGCTGTCGCCTTCGGGCATCCCGGGCCTCAGCGAGCCGCCGCGCGGACGTCGCGAACGACGCCGGGGCGCGGAGCATGGGCCGCCGACGCGGCGGCCTGGGCGGCGGAGCCTGGGCGGAGCACCAAACCACGGTACCCCGAGACGAACCCGGCTTGGAGGAGGAATGCGCGAGCCGGGGACGTCCCGACGTCGTCGCCGTCGACCCGGGAGACGACGAGCTCTCGCTCGTGGCCCGCGGCGAGCCAGCTTCGGAGGCCGTCCACCGCGGCGCGGGCATGCGCCTGGTCGTCGAAGGCCGGCAGCGTCTGGAGCGAGCGGCCGCCGCGCTCGAGGTAGATGACGGCGATCCCGTCGACCAGGACGACGAGCGCGCCCGCCGCGCGGGCGAGGGACCGGCGATCGTCATCGCCGCGTCGCGGCCACGGCAGCGCGGCGCCGTAGGGATTGGCCGGGTCGGCCGCCGCGAGGACGTGCACCGTGAAAGGATCGCCGGTTGCGGCCGCGCCGTCACGGAGGGCCCGCAACCGCTCGATCGCGCCGGACAGCGCGAACTGCGCCGCCCCCAGTCCCTCGACGAAGTAGCCGCGGCGAATCCGGCCCGCCTCCTCGAGCGCCCGGAGAACCGGATAGAGCCCCGCGAACCCGCCATCGTGGCCCTCGGCCATGACCGCCTCGCGGACCAGGACGCCGTGCCGGTCAAGCAACCCCAGCGCCGTCGCGTGGAGGCGCTCGGTCGGCGAGGCGCCGGACGGCTCGACGAGCGACCACCGGCCGGCGGCCTCCGGAGGTCCCAGCGCGGTCAGCCGGCCGGCCCGGGGCAGCCGACCGAGTCCGGACCGGCGGCTGCCGCTGTCCCGCTTCCAGCGGAGCGCCCGCAGCGGGGCGAACGTGTCGTTCGTGACCTCGCCGGCCCAGACGAGGTCCCACAGCGCGTCGAGGACCTCGCGGTCCGGGCCGCCGCCCGCCGCGGCGTGGATCCCGCGGTAGAACGAGGCGCCCCTCGTGGCGAGGTGGGTTCGGATCGCGTCATGCCGCGGCGAGCCTGGACGATCGCCCTCGGCGAGCGGTCCGACCGGGATGACGGCCTCGCGCCCGGGCCGGTAGAGCACGATCCGGCCGTCGTCCCGGCCGAGGCTGCCGCGGCCGACCCAGGCCACCTCCCCCAGGGAGCCGAGCTCATCGAGGAGCCGCGGCTGGTAGCCGGGAATGCGCGCGGGCAGGACGTCACGCTCCAGCACGGAGGCGGGAATCGGCACGCCCGCGAGCTGGTCCACGACCTCGGCCACCCGCTCGAGGGCCGCGCTGCCGCGGAGTGCCGGCTCTTCGCTCCCGCCGGCCGTCGTCACGGGGCGCAGGCCCTGCCATGCCGGCAGGAACCGCCCGAGCGTCTCCGGCGAGACCGGCTCGACCTCGCGCCGGAGCCGCGCCAGGGAGCGTCGGCGGAGCTGCCTGAGGACCTCGGGATCGCACCACTCCCGCTGGGCGCCCCCGGGCCGGAACTCGCCGCGGACCAGCGTGCCGGCGGCGACGAGACCAACCAGCGCGTCCTCGACCGCTGCGACCGGGAGCGCCCAGCGGGCTGCCGGCTCGGCCGCGAGGAACGGGCCATGGACGCGACCCCAGCGGGCCAGGAGGCCATCGAGGGCCGCGCCGGTCGGCGCGAGGAAGGCATCGGGGACACCCGGAGGCGGCGCGACCCCGAGCGCGTCCCGGTAGCGGGCGACGTCCTCGATCGCGATCCAGCGCTCTTCGCCGGCCATCCGCACCCGGACCGCCCGCCTGGCGGCGACCAGCTCGTCCAGCCAGGCCCGGAACGGAGCGTCCGGTACGGCGCGGGCGGCCAGCTCGGGCTCGGTCAGGTCGCCGAGGCGCCGGAGCAGGTCGTGAAGATGGTCCGCGCTGTCAGCCTGCCGCTCCTCGACGAGGGCCTGGAGCGAGAGCTCGAGGTCGGCCAGCGCCTCGGGATCGAGCAGCTCCCGCAGCTCGTCCTGGCCGAGCAGCTCGCGGAGGAGGTCGCGGTCGAGCGCGAGCGCGCCCGCACGGCGCTCCGCGAGCGGGGCGTCGCCCTCGTACATGTACGCGGCCACGTAGTCGAACAGGAGCGACGACGCGAACGGCGACGCCTTGGCTGTCTCGACCGAGTGGACGCCGATCTCGCGCCGCTCGATCCCGGCCAGGAGCTCGCGCAGGGCCGGCAGGTCGAACACGTCCGAGAGGCACTCCCGGTAGGTCTCGACGAGGATCGGAAAGCTGCCGTAGCGCGACGCCACGGCCAGCAGATCGGCCGATCGCTGGCGCTGCTGCCACAGGGGCGTCCTGACGCCCGGCCGGCGGCGGGGCAGGAGGAGCGCCCGGGCGGCATTCTCGCGAAATCGCGACGCGAACAGGGCCGATCCGCCGACCGCCTCGACGACGAGGTCCTCGACGGCGTCGGCCTCGGGGAACAGCAGCCGCTCGATCTCGGCCAGGCGGCCGACCTGGTCGCCATCGCCCTCCGGCAGCCGGATCGCGATGCCATCGTCGGACCAGATCGTCTGGACCTCGAGGCCCAACCGGTCGCGGAGGCGCGATTCGATCGCGAGCGTCCACGGGGCATGGACCCGCGCGCCGAACGGGGTGAGGAGCACGAGCCGCCAGTCCCCGAGCTCGTCGCGGAACCGCTCGACGACGATCCGGCGATCCGTCGGCAGGGCGCCCGCGGCACCGAGCTCCTCGTCGAGGTAGGCCACGAGGTTCCGGACCGCGAGGCCGTCCAGGTCGCCTTCGGCGAGGCGACGCTCCAGCCGGCCCGTGCCCGTCGGCCCGTGCCCCAGATCGGCCTCGGCGTCGCGGTTGAAGGCCCCGATCGCCCGGCCCAGCTCGATCGGCCGGCCGACCATGTCGCCCTTCCAGAACGGCAGCTTTCCCGGGACGCCCGGCGCGGGCTCCACGAGCACGCGATCGGGCGTGATGTCGAGGACGCGCCAGCTCGACGCGCCCAGGACCACGACGTCGCCGTGCATCCCGGCCCGGAGCTCGTAGACCATCTCCTCGTCGAGCTCGCCGACCCGCCGGCCGGGCGTGCCGGCATCGCCCGCGAGGAACACCCCGAACAGGCCCCGATCGGGAATCGTCCCGCCCGAGGTCACCGCGACGACCCGGGCGTCGCGCCGGCCCTCCACGACGTCCGTGACC
>DASUHU010000102.1:0-3430 GCA_036273395.1 Candidatus Limnocylindrales bacterium | reverse complement strand
CTCAGCGACTTCATCGTCCATCCGAGCCTGGCGACGAAGGACGTCACGATGGCCCGGACGTGGTACGCCACGCGGCTTGGTCTCGAGCCCTTCCTCACCTCGCCGAGCCTGCTCGCGTACCAGATCGAGGCTTCCATCTTCACCGTCTTCGAAACGCCTGCCGCTGGAACGGCACGGAACACGGTCGCCGTCTGGCGAGTCCGGGATCTCCGGGCCGACGTCGCCCGCCTTGCGGCGCGGGGCGTGCCCTTCGAGGAGCTCGACTTCGGCGCGGATGGCCACACGGTGGCCGGGATCATGGCCACGGCCGATCCGGAGGGAAGCCCTGTCCTGAATGCCTGGTTCCGTGACGGCGACGGAAACTGGATCGGCATGGTGGAGCAGGTCGATCACCCGGGCGAGCCCGCGGTTGGGCTCGGGATCGGGCCGTCGCTCGCGGCGGCCGACCTCTCCAGAGCGCGGAGCTGGTACGCGGACAAGCTCGGGCTCGAGCCGACACGCGTCTACGAGAACGATGAGCTCGTCTACCGCATCGGGCGGACGCACTTCACCATCTACGCGACACCCTCCGCCGGTACCGCGAAGAACACGGTTGCCGTCTGGCGTGTCGCGGACGTGCGATCGGAGGTCGCCGCGCTGCGGGCACGCGGGGTCCGGTTCGAGGACTACGACGTCGGCGGCATCAGGACGGTCGATGGCATCTATGCCGCTCCCGACGGCGGCGAGCTCGCCGCCTGGTTCGTGGATTCGGAGGGCAACGTCATCGGGTTGGCCGAGGACCCCGAGGGAGCGATCGCGCCCCAGTCCCCTCGCCCAGCCCCGAATGGCTAGACGATCGAGCTGCCGACCAGTCGATAGAGCCGCCGCACGCCGGGAATGCCCTTGAGCTCGTGTTCCCCGGCATCGTCGAACGTCAGGTCGGCGTCCGCGGCGAGCTCCATGACCGTTGCCGAGAGCCACACCTCGCCGGGCCCGGCCAGGCTCATGATCCGGGCGGCGGCGTGGACCGCGATGCCTCGGACGTCCCCTTCCACCACCTCGACCTCGCCCGTGTGCACGCCGGCTCGCACCCGGATGCCGACTGGCTCGAGCCGCCGCCCCAGCTCCGCGCCGGCGCGGAGGGCGCGCTCGGCACTGTCGAACAGCCCGATCGCGCCGTCGCCGGTGGTCTTCACGAGGCGACCGCGGTAGCCGTCGATGACGCGCTCAGACAGCGCGTTGTGCTCCTTCACGAGATCGGCCCAGGCCCGCGGGCCGAGTCGGACGGCCTCGCTGGTCGAGTCGACGATGTCGGTGAAGAGGATCGAGGCGAGGGTCCGCGCGCCGGTCGTGTCGATCGATCGTCCGTAGCGGCGGACGGCCTCGAAATCGACCGAGACCCAGGGCTCGTCGCCGACGACCCAGGCGTCGTGCCCCGGGGGGAACTCGAACACGTCACCGGGACCGACCTCGAGCTCGGTCCCGTCGGTCATCTGGACGCGGAGCCGGCCGCTGAGGGTCAGGCCGACATGGTGGAACTGGCAGGAGTCGGTTCCGGCGAGCGGCTTGACATCCGTCGCCCAGCGCCAGCCCGGGTCGTACGTCATGCGGCCGACGGCTCGGTCGTTCAGCTCGACGACCTCGACCCGGCCGTTCGGGAACCGCCGAACATCCGCGCTGTCCTGGAACCGCTGCCGCTGGAGGCGAGCCATCGCGCGGATCGTAGTGGGTCCCGGGAACGCGGCGGGAACGAGCGGCTGGCAAGGTCATCGAACGATCACGATCGGACCGTCGTCCGCGAGGGTCGTCGTCGGGAGCCGAGTCCGCGATGTCCCCGAGCCAGCGAAGCACGCGATACCTCGTCGTTCTCGTCGTGGTCCTGCTCGTAGCCGCCTGCGCCGGGACACCTGGCTCGGCGGCGCCCTCGGGCTCGAGCGGATCGGGCGGCCCGTCAGAGATTGCGGGACTCCCGGAGCTCGGGCTCACGAACGTCGCCACCGAAGCCGCGAACGCCCGAGCCGCGACGATCGGCCCGGCTGGCGGGACGATCACGGCTACCGCGGCCGATGGCACGACGTTCAGCCTCGTCGTCCCGGCGAATGCCGTCTCCCGCCGCATGACGATCGCGATGTACCCCGTCGGCCACCTGAATGGCCTGCCCGGCGGCGAGAGCCTGACTGCCGGCGTCCAGTTCAGCCCGGATGGCCTGGAGCTCGGCGCGGCGGCAACCCTGACGATCACGCTGCCCGTCGGCGTGGACCCCTCCAAGCTCGCGGGCATCGCCTGGCGCGGCGACGGCCGGGGCCCGATCCCGGTGCTGAGCCAGACGACCGGCCAGTCGATCACCCTCGAGGTCGAGCACTTCAGTGGCGCCGGCACCGGCACCGTCCCGCTCGTGCCCCTGGGACCGTGCGACACCCAGGACAAGCTGTACAACCGCATCGAGGACGACCTCCACGAGGCCGCCCGGAACGAGCCGAACGCGGCCCCGGACCTGAAGAGCGACCTGAAGGACTGCTACCAGAACCTCATCAAGCCGAACCTCGTCCTCGAGTCGAAGGGCTCGATCGTGGACGACGTCACCGAGGCCGACGCCACCGTCGACGCGTACGACTTGTGGCGCGAGGGCATCGATCTCGGGGGAGGCTTCTTCGCCGGCTTCACCGTCAGCCCCGAGCTCGCCGAGTCGAAGGCGCTGGCCGCGGCGTTCCTCGGGAACTGGTTCAGCTCCTACAACCTCGAATGCATCGGCAACGCCGATCAGCCCCACACGGCGATCCTCGATGCCTACCTCGCGCTGGAGACACCCCACGCCAAGGCCCACGAGTGGGGCATCGAGACCAAGGCCAACCAGCTCGACTACGAGAGCCTCCTCGACAAGCTGTGCGTCCAGGTCGTCATCGACCCGTCGCGCAGCTACTCCGCGTCGAAGCCCGGCGACAAGGGCACCGTGACCGTCCCGGTGGGCTACTCGATCGACGGCCAGGCCGTCCGGCACGACCAGCCGATCGACGTCGAGCTCACCGTCGCGGGCGAAGGGGCGCCATTCAGCGATGCGGATGCCCCGCCCGACGGGCACGTCAGCGTCCCGCTGACCTGGCCCGACGGGGTCGACCCAGTCAAGATCGACATCCTGGCCTCGTTCGACTTCGGCGGAACGATCTCGGACCTCGCCCGCTTCGACCGGATCACCAAGTCGTCGGGCAAGCCGGTCACCGTGACCGCGCCGACGGGCGCGTGGAGCGGCGAGAAGTGGCCCGTGGTCTGGGGCACGTGCGTGCGGCAGTTCCTCGCGGTCGACGACGGCGAGGACTGGACGTTCTCCGTGAGCGGCGCGTCGATCTTCGCCACGGCCGGTGACTCGGTGACGTTCATCGGCTCGAACGAGGGCGTCGTCGCGGTCTCGGGCCACAGCCCGACGTTCGGCTCGGCGACGTACAGCGGCTACATG
>DASUHU010000101.1:0-2798 GCA_036273395.1 Candidatus Limnocylindrales bacterium | reverse complement strand
CCGACCTCGGCCCTCGCGATCGGTTCTTCTGGTTCACGACGACCGGCTGGATGATGTGGAACTACCTGATCTCCGGCCTCGCCGTCGGCTCGACGATCGTGACGTTCGATGGCAACCCCGCGGCGCCATCGCTGGACGCGTTGTGGGCGATGGCGGCGGCGACCCGAACGACCTATTTCGGGGCGAGCGCGCCGTTCCTCATGGCCTGCCGCAAGGCCCGGCTGCAGCCCGCGCGCGAGCACGACCTCGCGGCCGTCCGCGGGGTCGGATCGACGGGCTCGCCGCTGCCCGCGGCCGGGTTCGAGTGGGTGCACGACGCGGTGTCCTCGTCGAGCCCGCTGGGCTCGCTCAGCGGCGGCACGGACCTGTGCACCGGATTCCTGGGCCCGTGCCCGCTGGTGCCGGTCTGGTCGGGCGAGATCAGCTGCCGGATGCTCGGGGCGAAGGTCGAGGCGTTCGACGAGTCGGGCCGTCCCGTGATCGGCCGCGAGGGCGAGCTCGTCATCACCGCGCCGATGCCGTCCATGCCGGTCGCCCTGTGGGGCGATCGGGAAGGGTCCCGGATGCAATCGGCCTACTTCACGCCATGGCCCGGCGTCTGGCGGCACGGCGACTGGCTCACGATCACCGAGCGCGGATCGTGCGTGATCAGCGGCCGGAGCGACGCGACGCTCAATCGGGGCGGTGTCCGGATCGGGACGGCCGAGTTCTACGGCGTCGTCGAATCGATGCCGGAGATCGCCGACAGCCTCGTGGTCCACCTCGAGGATCCCGCCGGCGGCGCCGGCGACCTCCTGCTGTTCGTCGCGCTGCGGGACGGGCGGGAGCTCGACACCGAGCTGCGCCGGGCGATCGCCACCGAGCTCCGGACCGAGCTCTCGCCGCGCCACGTCCCGGACCGGATCGTGGCCGTGCCCTCGGTCCCGAGGACGCTCTCGGGCAAGAAGGTCGAGGTCCCGGTCAAGCGGATCCTGCTGGGCATGCCCCCGGACGAGGTCGCCTCGAAGGAGGCCCTGGTCGACCCGAAGGCCCTCGAGCCGTTCGAGCGCCTTGCCGCCGAGCTCCGGAGGCCGTCGCCGGAGCGTGAAGGGCCGACCGTGGCGCACGCCCGGTGACCCGCCTGGTCGCGGCCGTCGCGCTGGTCATCCTCGTCGCCGGCTGCAACTCGCTCCAGGGTCAGCCGCCTGCGCCCACGCCACAGGACTTCGCCGGGATCGCGACCGCGCTCGACGACCAGGGCATCCGGGTCGACAGGCCGGTCTCGGGCGACGCCGGCTGCCCGGATTCGGCGATGACCCAGAGCGCGATCGGGTTCGACGTCTCCGGCCTCGACGTGACCACCCCGATCCACGCCCGCGTCTACATCTTCAACGACGACGCGGCGTACCAGCGCCGCCGCTCCGAGGTGGACGAGTGCGCCGGGGCCTGGTCGAGCGACCCGCCCGATGTCGAGTTCATCGATGCGTCCCCGTTCGTGCTCGTCCTCCAGGGCCCGATCCCCGACGATTTCAAGGCCGCGCTGACCCGTGCGCTGACGAACGCCGCGGGCTGAACATCGCCCGCCGAGGGTGTTGCCTGCGGCGAGGCGCCCCTCGCCTGCCGCGAGACCCGTCGCCTGCCGCGAGACCCCGTCGCCTGCCGCGAGACCCCGTCGCCTGAGGCCATGGGCCGGTTGACGCATCGGCTCGTCGCCGATGGTCCCGTCGGCGCCGACGGGCAACAGGAAAGCGTCCGGGCGTCTCCCGGACGACAGACCCCGCGACTCGGCCACCACCCGATGGGACGGTGGCCGCATGAACGGTCACGCCGCGGGGCAGCGGGCAGGTTGGCTGCTCGCCGCCACCGTTCTCGCCTTCGGCGTCTCCTCGGGCGTCGACGTCCAAGCCCACGGGCCACTCTCGAAGCCAGCCTCGCAGATCTCGTCCGCGCTCGCGGATTCCGCGGTCGCGGACCAGTCCGTCCAGCCGATCGCGGTCCAGCCGACCACCCCGGTGCTGACGGCCGAAGCGGCGAATTCGTCGCCTTCACACCCAGGCTGGCCGAGGATCGCGCTCGATCCCGTCACCGTCGTCGCGCCCCCGTCCCCGGCGCCGGCGCATGTCGACACCACGCGGCCGGCGAAGCCTGCCGCACCCAAGCCCGCGAAGCCCGTGTGGTGGAGCGTCTATCACGGCACGAACCACGTCTGGATGCCGACCCTCGGCATCAACAAGCCGGTCTACGGCTTCTCGTGCAGCCGCAGCACCGATCCCGCGAACTACGTGTATCGCTGGGGCTGCGCCGGGACGAACAACGTCTACCTGTTGGGACACGCCTGGGGCGTGTTCAAGGCCCTCCACGACGCCTACTTCAACGGCCGGCTCAAGGTCGGGATGCCCGTGATCTACGCCGACAGCCACGGCCACGTGCACCTGTATCGAGTCACGACGTGGGCCGTGACGAGCCCCGCTGACATCACGTGGTCCTACAGCCAGCGAGTGCCGAGCATGACCCTCCAGACGTGCCTCGGGGCCCAAAGCCAGTGGCGCCTGAACGTCCGGCTCGTGGAGGTCAGCTCCTAGGAGCTCGGAAGCCGGAAGGTCGGCTCGCAGCCACTGGCGTCAGGCCACTCGCCCTCAGGCGATGCGCAGGCCGAGCAGCTGGCGGGCGATGACGAGTCGCTGGACCTGGCTCGTCCCCTCCCCGATCTCGGTGAGCTTCGCATCCCGGAGGTAGCGCTCCACCGGGTACTCGGTCACGTAGCCGTAGCCGCCGTGGACCTGGATCGCGGCATTCGTGACCCGGGAGCTGACCTCGGA
>DASUHU010000100.1:0-3991 GCA_036273395.1 Candidatus Limnocylindrales bacterium | reverse complement strand
CGGCGGTCCGACCGAGGTCGACCATCACGGCGATCCGCTGCCGCGCGGCCGCTGGGACGACGTCGATCCCGTTCGGGACATCGGCTTCCCGGGCGAGGCGCCGTTCACCCGCGGCATCCACCCGACGGGCTACCGCTCGCGCCTCTGGACGATGCGGATGTTCGCGGGCTTCGGGGCGGCCGAGGACACGAACCAGCGCTTCCGGCACCTCCTCGCGGCCGGCCAGACGGGACTTTCGATCGCCTACGACATGCCGACGCTGTACGGCTACGACACGGACCAGCCCGAGGCCGAGGGCGAGTTCGGGACGTGCGGCGTGGCGGTGAGCAGCCTGGCCGACATGGAGGTCCTCCTGTCGGGGCTGCCGCTCGACCGCGTGTCGACCTCGATGACGATCAACTCCCCGGCCGCGCCAATCTGGGCGATGTACATCGTCGCGGCCGAGAAGGCCGGCGTGGCGCGGGCGAGGCTCGAGGGCACGACCCAGAACGACATCCTCAAGGAGTTCGTCGCCCAGAAGGAGTTCCTGTTCCCGCCCGAGCCGTCGATGCGCCTGGTCACGGACACGATCGAGTTCGGGACCCGCGAGCTGCCGAAATGGAACACGATCTCGATCAGCGGCTATCACATCCGCGAGGCCGGCTCGACGGCGGTCCAGGAGCTCGCCTTCACGATCGCCGACGGGATGGCCTACGTCGAGGACGCCCTCGCTCGCGGCCTTCGGGTCGACGAGTTCGCCCCGCGCCTCAGCTTCTTCTTCAACTCCCACAGCGACTTCTTCGAGGAGATCGCGAAGTTCCGGGCGGCCCGCCGGATCTGGTGGAAGCTCATGACCCAGCGCTACCGGGCCGAGAACGAGCGCTCGACGTGGATGCGATTCCACACGCAGACCGCGGGCGTCTCGCTGACGCCGCAGCAGCCGCTCAACAACCTGACCCGTGTCGCGATCCAGGCCCTCGCCGCGGTCCTCGGCGGCACGCAATCGCTCCACACCGACGCCTATGACGAGGCCCTCGCGGTCCCGACCGCGGAGGCCGCGCTGCTCGCGCTCCGGCAGCAGCAGGTCATCGCCGAGGAGACGGGCGTCGCCGGCACGGTCGATCCGCTCGGCGGCTCGTGGTACGTGGAGGCCCTCACGAACGAGGTCGAGCGCCAGGTCTGGCGCTACCTCGACGAGATCGATCGCCGGGGCGGGATGGTCAAGGCCATCGCCGAGGGCTATCCCCAGCACGAGATCGCCGATGCGGCGTACCGATTCCAGCGGGCCTTCGACGAGGGCCGCCGGCGGATCGTCGGCGTGAATGCCTACGTCGACGAGTCCGAGATCACCTCCGTTCCGGTGCTGGACGTGCCGCCGGGCTCGTTCGAGCGACACATGGCCCGCCTGGAGCGAACGCGGCGGGAGCGCGACGCCGCCGCGGTCGAGGCGGCGCTCCGCGGCCTGCGCGAGGCGGCCGCTCGCCCCGGCACCTCGGAGACGAATCTCATGCCCCACTTCATCGAATGCGCCGCCGCGTACGCCACGCTCGGGGAGCAGTGCGGCGTCCTGCGCGGCGTCTTCGGCGAGTACCGCGAGCCGGTCGCGGTCTGATCGCGGGCCGCCCGCTGCCCCGCCGTGGTGAGCCCGTCGCGCGCCGCCCGCCGCCCCGCGTACCTGCTGCCCAGCGTCCCTGCCGCCCCGCGTACCTGCCGCCCGGCTTAGCTGCCGCCCCGCGTACCTGCCGCCCCGCTTAGCTGCCGCCCCGCGTACGCGCCGCACAGCCGCCTCGTCGCGTGTCACCTTCCGCGTCACGTAGCGCGTTCCGCGTCACGTAACGCGTTTCTGCCAGTGATGCATCGCCGGACTACTTGACGAGGCGCCGCCTCCAGCTGACCAGACGGCGCCCCCAGCCGGCGCCGCGCGCCGCCCCGTCACGCGCGACCTCGGTCCTGATGAGCGACCCGGACGCGGTGGCGGCCCATCAGGCTCCGACTACCAGTCCTGGGGTGACTGCCAGTCAGGAACCAGATGCCTGCGAGCGAACCGGTCGGCTGCCGGAGCCATGCGCGGACGGCTCGGCTCGAGCTTGGGTAGGCGGCCTGGAACGTGCTCTCATGGTGGTCGAGCAGGCGCCGGAGGGATCGATCCTCCGGGAAGACGAGGATCCTGCCGATCGAGACCGGTGCGAAGCCGAACCGCTCGCGCACGATGGTCGAGGCGAGGCGGGCCTTGTCGTCATGGCGTCGAATGGCCTCCTCGACACGGGGAACGTCGGTCTTCATCTCGAACACCCCGGCGGCGCGAACGTCGAGGCGCACGGCGAGAAGATCGATCGACCCGCGTTCGCCCCAGATGGCGAACGTGACCTCGGGGTGCACCGACCAACCCCACGCCCGCAGCCGGCTCGCCACCGACTCGACGAGGGCCGCATGGCGCTCATCGAGGAGCCGGTCCAGGTCGCCCGCGCGCCAGCGAACCATCCCCTCGAACGACGCCTCGAGGGCCCGGAAGATGCGCCGGATCGTTCCGAGGTCGATTGCCTCGAGCTGCCCGCGCTCCAGCCGGGAAACCGTCGACTGCGAGCATCGCGCCCGGTCTCCGAGGTCCGATTGGCGCCAGCCTCGACGTCGCCGGATAGCTCTGCAGATCTGTCCCACCCGCACGTCATCCACCGCGAGATCGTCGGCGTGCTCGGACACCGGCAACGTATCCGCCGATCAACCGCCAGTCGCTCGGCGGGCCCGCCGCCGCTCGCTCGGCGGGCCCGCGGTCGCGCCCGGATGGTCGAGCGGCGTCTACCCTCGGGCCATGTATCTCAACGCCCTCGAGTTCCTCGAGGAGGAGCGCGACGCGTGGCGGCCATTCGAGGCGCTCGCCGACGTGCCGGACGATCGCGTCGACGTCGAGGTCCAGACCGCGCACGGCTGGACGCCGCGCGACCTCATGAGCCACCTCGCGGCCTGGCAGGGCCATGCCCTCGACGTCGCGAAGGAGCTGGCCGTCGGCGAGACGAGCGCAACGAAGGCCCGGCTCGACGAGGAGTGGGGTCGCCGCGGCGACGCGATGAACCTCGACATCCAGGTCGAGTGGCGGGCGCTCCCGATCGAGGAGGTCCGGCGGCGCTTTCGTGAGACCCCGGGCGAGCTCCGCGGCTACCTGACCGTCGTGCCCGAATCCCGCTGGCTGAAGAACGGCGACATGCTCCGCTACTTCAGCGACGAGACGATCGACCACTACGCCGACCACGAGGCGGATCTCGCGGCGATGACGGACCCGGCGCGATGACGCACGTTCGAACGCTTCAGGGCCTGCTGACCCATCTCGGCCAGGACCGGCCCGAGGTTCAGGCCCGGCCCGCCGCCGGCGCAAGCGATGCCTCGAGCCGGGCGACCGACTGGTCCGTCGACCAGACCGTCTTCGCGGCCCTCGACGAAGCCGGCGATGCCGTCGAGCTTCGCCTCGATCCGGCCGTCGCCCGCGCGGCGACTCGGACCCCCGATACGACGCCCTCCGAGCGCGGCCCCGACTGGGTCCGCTTCAATCCCGCGCAGCTCGACGATCAGGCCGTCGACCGCCTGGAGGCGTGGTTCGCGTTCGCGGCCCGCCACGCCGCCGCCGGCCACTAGCCGACCTCGCGCCGATCTCGCCCACGAGGAGGATCCCGCCTGCCATGTCCGACTACGCCGCGTTCGATCGCTACGTCGAGGAGCACATGCCCGCCTGGACCGAGGAGCTGGCCGAGATCTGCCGCTTCCCGTCCGAGGCCGTGAACCGCCAGGCCCTCCGCGACAACGCGGCGTGGGTTGCGGACCGGCTCCGCCGCCTCGGTGATGACGTCGAGGTCGACGTCGTGACGATCGACGGCGAGGATGTCGCGCCGCTGGTCCTGGGTGAGGTCGGGTGCGCGCCCGGGATCGGGCCGAGCCTCGTCGCCGTCCAGCACTACGACGTCCAGCCCGCGGTGCCCCTCGAGCTGTGGACCACGCCGCCGTACGAGCCGCAGATCCGCGA
>DASUHU010000099.1:0-4973 GCA_036273395.1 Candidatus Limnocylindrales bacterium | reverse complement strand
GGTCGTCGAGGACCAGGGTCTGGTCCGTGGGATCGAGCAGCAGCCAGGCGTTCTCCAGGCCCTGGAGCGCGAGGTCGATGCGGATCAGGCTGGTGCGCTCGGTGCCCGCGGCCGCGGTGGCGAGGGCCTCGTGCTGGCCGTTTCGCGAGGCACCGCTCACGGCGCGATAGCGCTCGCGGACGTCGCGGAGGACGTTGGCGCTCGTGGAAACCGCCGCCTGGGCCTCGCCCAGGAGGGCCGCGGTCGGCGCGCTCGGTGCCGTGCCGGATCGCGCGGCCGCGGCCTTCGATGCCCTGCCGGACGCCGCCGCGGGGGCGTTCACCGCTGGAGCGGCAGGCTTTGCCGCATGCGCGGTGGCCTTCGCCGCGGGAGCGGCGGCCGGTCGTGGGCGCGCGTTGACTCGTGTCGCCATGCCTCGGGAAGTATCGCGGCGCGGGTACCGGTCCGGACTAGCCCGATCGTCAGCGGACTGGTCCGATGGTCAGGGGGTCTGTTGGGTGGCGTTCGAGGAGCAGATGATCCGGAACGCGAGGATGTCGCCCAACGGGCCCGTGCCGGGCTCGGCCGAGGCATACGTCCCGGGCGTGGCGCTCGCGCCGCCCGGCAGGTCGATGAGCTGGAAGCACTGGCTCTCGTTCGCCTCGCCGTCCAGGATCTCGGGCCACTGGCCGTCGTCGGTCGCGTTCACGATCAGGAGCTTGGCATTGAACTGGGTCGCCAGGGCCAGGACGTCCGACGGCTGCTCGTTCGGCAGGGCGATTGCGTGGACGTGGTCCTCGGTCGAGAGCCAGATCGGGAAGTCGGTGATCACGGGCGTGCCGTCGGTCGGTAGGGGGACGCCGGCCTGGTCGAGGGCGAGGGGGAGGGCCTGGTAGGTGGCCTCGGTGGCGCGACCCGCCGCTCCCTGGACCGGCACGAGGGCGAGGGCCAGCAGGAGGCTCGCCGCCGTGGCTGCGGCGGGGCCGAGCCAGGCCACGGGACGGGTCCACTCCCGCGCGATTCGGACGCGCTCGATGAGGCGGTCCAGGACGAGCAGGGCCGAGATGAGGATCAGCACGTGGATCGCGCCCGCGGCGTGGAGGAACGTCCCCCACGTCGTCGCCACGGGGAAGACCAGCGTCGCCACGGCAAAGCTCAGGAGCGAGAAGCCGGCCAGGGCGCGAAGCGCCGGCACGCGAGCGGCCCACGGCAGGCCGGCGAGCCCGAGGGCCGAGATCGGGATGCCCAGCAGCAGCAGGACGCTCCCGAGGTTGTGGACGAAGCCATCGAGCCGCAGGCCCAGCAGGGTCGGCGGCCCGGCAGCGAGGTACCGCTCCAGCGTTGGCGGGACGTCCCACGCGAACACGTCGCGGCCATTGAGGAACAGGGCGTTCTGGAGGGCCTGCCCGGGCAGCGCGGTCCCGAACGCGAGCAGGTCGCGGATGGCCCACGGCACGTAGATCGCGATCGCCACCACCGCCGGCACGCCGACGAGCCAGAGCGCGGCCCGTATCCGTCCGGTCCAGGTCGCCGCCGGGCGCGTGGCCCGCCAGCCGATCACGGCCCAGACCATGGCCAGGTAGACCGCGTCGTTGCGAGTCAGCCCCGCGACGCCGATCACGGCGCCGAGCGCCACGAGGCTCCAGGTGGCGGCGCGACCTGCCGCGCCGGCGACTCCGAACGCCGAGGAGAGGGTCCTTCGCGCATGACCGTCGGCGTCATATGCCATTGTCGTGCTCGGGGTATGACGGCCCTGGTCATGGCCGGGATGACTGTTGCCGTCATGTGCGGACGAATCGCCCTGGTGGGACGGCGGGGTGCTTCGGGACGCGGACGTCAAGCCGCCCGACGGCGGGGTGCCTCGGGACGCGGACGTCGAGCCGCCCGACGGCGGGGTGCCTCGGGACGCGGACGTCGTGCCGCCCGACGACGAGGAGCGATACGCGGGCTTCGGTCGGCGGGGCGGCTTCCGGGAGAGCTTGAACGCGGGCCGCGGGGCGGGCGGCGGCACGACCACCGTCGCGCGGAGGATCCGCCGGATCAGGAGGACGCCGAGGAGGACGAGGATCGCGAAGGGCGTGGTCGAGTCGGGCTGCACGGAGAACAGCACGAGCGGCAGGTAGGCGGCCGCGGCGAGGCCGGCGCCGAGGGCCAGCACGCGGCCGCGGCCGGCCGGGAGCGCGAGATCCTCCGCGACATCGGCGCCCAGCCGCCAGGCGAGGACAGCGAGGATCGAGCCCTCGAGGATCGACGCGACCTGGGCCGCCGCGAAGCTCGAGCCACCGAGGGCCATCGGGATCGCGTCGAGGAAGGTCGCAACCGGGAGCCAGATCTCGAAGGCCGGCCTCGGTGGGTTGAACGTGAGTGGCGGCGTGGCGTATGACCAGATCGCGTCGGTGGTGAGCCCGTGGCCGGCGATGAGGTTCCGGGCCACGTCGACGTAGTAGGCCGTGTCCTCGGGCTGCGGGAACGTGATCTGCGTCGCGGCCCAGATGCGGATCAGGAGCGCGACGAGGAACACGGCGCCCGCGGACAGCCAGGCCTCGCGCCGGGTCATCGACGTGTCACCGGGTCACCGAGGTGTCAGCCGCCCGCGCACCGCGTGTCGGCGGGCGCCGTGCAGACGGGATAGAGGACCAGGCGCGGCGCGCCGCCGGCGGGCGACGGCAGCGTGAAGGCCGGCGGGCCGATCCACGACGGCCGTGCGCCGGGCGCGGCCTCGAGGACCGCTTCGAAGCCGGTCGCGACCTCGGAGCGTTCGAGGACGAGCCAGCGGATGCCGTAGGCCGCGGCGATCTGCTCCTCGGTCGAGAGCGGGTCGTTGGTGGTCACCACGCCGGGATAGCCGATGACCTCCTTGAAGCCCGCCGCGTCGATCGACATGACCCGGTCGGTCGGAGCAGCTCCGAGCTGCGCGAGCTCCGATCCCGCCGCGAGGCGCTGGTCGCGCAGCTCCTGCCAGCGGTTCGCGGTCGGGAGCCCGAAGACCACCGAGGTGGCGAGGGCGATCGCCACGATCCCCCAGGCGAACACGGCGCCCGCGGTGCCCTCCTCCCAGCGTCGCCGCCGCCCGGCGATCCAGCCGACGACCACGAGGATGCCCTCGAGCGAGAGGATCGAGGCCTGCGGCAGCAGCCCGATCGCGGTATGGATGAAGGTGCCGCCCGGGACGTGGACGGGGTAGAGGAGGGTCGCGCCCACGAACACGACGAGCGTGTAGGCGAACCACGGCTGGACGTCGATCGAGCGGCGCCGGGCGATGGCGCCCACGAGGAGGAACGGGAAGAGCACGACGCTCGAGACGAGCACGATGAAGATCGGCAGGGCCGCGGTGAGGCCGGCCACGCGGGAGGCGAGAATCGCGCCTGGGCCCTGCGCCAGGAAGCTCGACAGCGTCGGGTTCGCCGTGATCGAGTTCCACTCCTCGATGTTCCGGATCCAGAGGGCCGCGCCGCTCGAGGTCGTGGGCGAGATCGAGCCGAACGTCTCGAGCTGCCGGATCCACCACGGGCCGGCGACGATGAGGAAGGCCACTCCCGCGAGAATCGCCGCGAGCAGGGGGATCGGCCGTCGATTCGCCACACGGCTCCACGACCGCCGGCCTCGCCGGCTGCGCCACCACCGGAGCCGGTCGATGAGCCAGATGAGCCCCACCGTTCCGGCGAGCAGCACGCCATCGTTCCGGGCGAGGGCCATCACGCCCGCGAGGAAGCCCGCGAGGACGAACGCTCGACCATCGCCTCGAAGCGCCCGGGCCAGGGCCCACAGCGTGAGCGGGACGATCACGATCGTCAGCGGGAACGTCTCGGGCTGGGCCATGAACACCGTCGCGGTCCCCGGGATCGCCACGAGCACGCCGGAAGCCGAGGCGACCATCGGCCGCGCGCGCATGTCGCGAGCCATGAACCACGTGATCGGTGCCGCGAGGGCCCCGATGAGGATCCCGGGCAGCGCGCTCGCGAGGGCCGTCGGGCCCAGGACGGTGATGAACGGCGCCTGGATGAAGCTCGCGAGGGGCAGCCAGTGGGCGTTCGAGGGAATTGGCAGCGTCGCCGGGCTGGGCAGCCTGTCGCCGACCTCGGCGAAGACCCAGATGAAGTCGACGGTCAGGCCATGGCCCGAGGCGATCGACCGGGCGACGTCGACGTAATAGGAGGAATCGGGATAGGCCGCGTACGGGAAGAGGGCGAAGACGGCGAACCGGACCACGAGCGCGAGCCCGTAGAGCGCCAGCGGGGTTCGCACGGTCGGGGAGCGTACCAAACGGGCATCGGCGCCCGACGTGGACGCTCGCCGCTTGGCCGGCTCCCTACCATGCGCCGCGTGACCGGGGACGTGTCAGTCTCGGAGCCGGGTCGCGCGGAGCCGGGTCGCGCGGAGCCGGGTCGCGTGGAGGCGGGTCGCGCGGAGGCGGGTCGCGCGGCGGCTGCCGCCTCCGGCATCGTGCGCGGGCTCGAGCCGTTGTCCCGACGCTGGAGCGCGATTCGCGACGGGCTTGCGATCGCGGGGCTGCTCTTCGCGGGCTACCTGTTCGTCGTCGTCGCCCCCATGGCCGGGACGGTCGGATTCGACGCCTTCGCGTACTGGCACGTCGATCTCGCGAACCCCTACGCGCTGCCGGCTGGCGCGTTCGCAGCGTTCGCGTACTCACCTGTCATCGCGCGCGTCTTCGCGCCGGCCGCCCTCCTGCCGTGGCCGGCCTTCTGGTGGCTCTGGACGGCCGCGCTGGTCGCCACGCTCGTGTGGCTTGGCTGGCGCCAGACTCTGCTCGTGCTCGCGTTTCCGCCGGTCGCGCTCGAGCTGTACCACGGGAACGTCCACCTGCTCATCGCCGCGGCCATCGCGCTCGGATTCCGGTACCCGGCGGCCTGGGCACTCCCGCTTCTCACCAAGGTCACGCCGGGCATCGGGTTGCTGTGGTTCGTTGTCCGGCGGGAGTGGCGGAACCTCGCGATCGCGCTCGGCGTGACCGGCGCCATCGTCCTGGTGAGCGT
>DASUHU010000098.1:0-7836 GCA_036273395.1 Candidatus Limnocylindrales bacterium | reverse complement strand
GAGAGCGCGTTCACGCGCGGCCCGAGCATGCCGAGGATCGCCGGCAGGAACGTGAGCGCATACAGCTCCGAGGCGAGGACGACGATCGCCCCGCCGAGCCCGATCGAGCTCAGGCCGGTGGCCTTGAACCACAGCAGCCCGGAGAGTCCGATGGCGACCGCGATCCCGGAGAACAGCACGGCCTTGCCGGCCGTGCCGATCGCTCGCTCGACCGCCTGCTCGACCGTTCGGCCGCGGGCGAGCTCCTCGCGGAACCGGCTCGTGATGAACAGGGAGTAGTCGATCGCGAGCGCCAGCCCGAGCATCGTCGCGATGTTCAGGACGTAGATGCTCATGAGCGTCTCGCGGGCCACGAGGTCGATGATCCCGAGGGCCGTCGGGATGGCGAGCCCGGCCACGAGGAGCGGCATCCCGGCGGCGATCAGGGACCCGAAGACGAGGATCAGCACGATCGCCGCGATCGGGAGCGAGACCGTCTCGGCCCGCTGGAGGTCCTGCTCGGACAGGTGCGACGAGTCGAGCTGGATCGGCCCGTAGCCGGTCAGCGCGATCGAGTAGCCGGCCGGTGGCGCGAGCGCGGCCTCGACCGGCCGGACGTCCGCGACCGACTGGTCCTCGGTCTCGTCGAGCTGGATGACGACGTAGGCGGCCTGCCCGTTCGTGCTGATGAACTGGTCGTCCTTCGTCTGGGCGTAGCCGACCACGCCGCTGACGTGGGGCAGCTTCAGGACCGGCGCCAGGGCCGTGGCGATGGCCGACTGGAACGCCGGCGACGCGGCCTGTGCGCTCGGATCCGTCGACCGGACGATGCCGATGAACACGGCCCGGCCGCCGCCGAAGTCGGCCTCGAGCCGATTCGAGACCTGGGCCGATTCGGAGTTCGGGTCGAGGAAGCCCCCCGATGAGAGCCGGCTCGAGGCGTCGGTGGCGAGGACGCCGGCGCCGGCCGCGACGAGGATGGCCACGGCGACGACCCATCGGCGCCGGCGATAGACGAACGCACCCCAGCGATGGAACACGGAGATGGAAACCTCGGCTGTGCGGGCCGGCCCGATCGGTGGCCGGGACCGCACAGCCTACCGGGTCGCGCTGCCTACCCTCGTCGCAACCGGCGAGCCGGGACGATCTCGGGGCTGGCAGCCCCGGTCGATGTCGGGCTCGGCGTCCGCGTCAGCCGCTCGCGAAGGATCGTGCCCAGGACCCGGAAGCCGTCCCGGAACGTGTTCAGCTGGGACGTCCCGGAGCGGCGCTCGTACTCGAAGCTCGGGACCTCGGCCATTCGCAGCCGGAGCTTCCGGGATCGGAGCGCGATCTGGGTCTCGATCTCGAAGCCGTCGGCATCGAGCTGGAGGGCCTCGAGGGCCGTGCGCCGGAAGGCGCAAAACCCGTAGCAGAGGTCGGTCCAGCGCGTTCCGAACAGGAGGTTCGCGAGGCCAAGGAGGCCGAAGTGCCCGGCCTTCCGGAGCAGTGTCATGTCGGCTGTGCCCCCGTCCTGGCCGAGGAATCGCGAGCCTCGAACGACGTCGTACCCGTCGCCGAGGAGCCGGACGTAGCGCTCGATCTCGACGGGATCCATGCTGCCGTCCGCATCGAGCATGACGACGAAGGCGCCCCGGGCGAGGGCGCCGCCGGTGCGCATCGCCTCGCCCTTGCCGAGCTGCCCGTCGGTCGCGATCACGACGTCCGGCCAGAGCTCCTTCGCGACCGCGACGGTGCCATCGGTCGAATGGCCATCGATGACGATGACCTCGTCGACCAGGTCGGGCATCCGGCTGAGGACCCACGACAGGTTGGCGGCCTCATTCCGGGCCGGGATGACGACGCTGACGAGGACGGCGGCCGGTCGCGTGGCCGGCCGCTCGGCGACGTGGTTGGCCTGCTGGTCGGGGCGCTCCTGGGGGAGCAGAACAGCCGCGACGGCATCGTCGCGGACGGAAGAAGCCAAGCACGCGCCTCCACGCCGCACCCGCCCATGCGACCGTGGGGGAGCAGACCTTCATCGGGCCTTTGCTGAACGTGGAGAAGGGTGTCCGACCCGGCGTGACGGGCGAAGCCGAGGAGCCGCCGGTCGCCTCGCGACCTCGTTGCGGCGGAGGGCGCGGGGAGGGTCCGGGGCGCGCGGGATGGTGCGGCGGGCGGGTTGGCGGAGGGTTCCCCTCAGGACTCGGCCAGGGACGCCTCGACGCTGAGCTCGACGTTGCCCTTCACCGCCTGCGAGATCGGGCAGTTGTCCTTGGCGTCCTCGGCCAGGCGCGTGAGGGTCTCGGCGTCGAGGCCCGGAGCCGCCGCGCGGGCCACGAGGCGCGTGGCCTTCACGCCCCAGCCGGCCTTGCCCTGCTCGAACGTCACCTCGGCCCGGACGTCGAGGCGGCTGGCCGGTGTGCCGTTCTTGGCGAGACGGGAGGACAGGGCCATCGAGAAGCAGCTCGCGTGCGCGGCGGCGAGGAGCTCCTCGGGGCTCGTGCGGCCGTCGTGGGCGCTTGTCCGGGAGGCCCAGCTGATCGGGAGCCGGCTGATCACGCCGCTCGAGACGTAGGTGATCATGCCGGAGCCTTCGACCAGGCTGCCGTTCCAGACCACGTCCGCGTACCGAACCTCGGCCATCGGTGCTTCTCCTTCACTCGTGGGCGGCCATCCGCCGCCCGAGGCTAGCGTGCCGCCAGTCGCCCGCGCAGCCCGGCGATCCAGGATCGCGGCGTGAACGCGTAGAGCCACGCCGGCAGGTACAGGAGCACCTCCGCCACCAGCGGCGTGACGAACGCCCGTTCCAGCGGGTGCTCCAGCGCTGGGTTCGGCAGGATGTGCCATGGCGCGAGGATCCGGGCATCGGAGAACGGCCACAGCAGCTGGACCCCGAGATCGCTCTGCCCGAGCGTGTCGATGAGTCCGTGACTCGCGACCACCAGGAAGACGAGCCCGGCCCAGCGTCCGGGATGGCTCTGGCCCGCGGCGGTCAGGATGAACGCGGCGACGATGGCCACGACCGCGGCCACCACCAGCGAATGCGACGGGCCGCGGTGCTCGAACAGGGCCACTCCCGGCATGAACGCCCCGAGGATCAGGTCCGAATCGGGCAGGAGCGCAAGGGCCGAGAAGCCGACGAGGCGGCCCACGAGCGCTTCGCCATCGCCCCGGACATCGGTGACGCCCCGACCGGCGACGACGCCAATCGCAACGTGGCCGAGAAGGGACATGTCACCCCTTGTTCCGTGTTCGGGAGGCCCGCGTCCCTAGGCTCGCCCGGCGGAGGAACGGCGTCGGCGCGTCCGCGGCGATGCGCGGCGGGCCGGATCGCGCGCCCTGCCGCCTACGGGGCCCAAGCCAGCTTCGAGGACTCGATCATAGCCATCGTTCGAGCATCGGCCGCGCGGCACGCCGAGGCCCCGATCGCGCGCACGGCGATCCGGTCGCCGGTCAGGCCGTGACTGCCGTCCGCAGCCGGGGCGCCTTGGGCCGCCTGCGCGCCGGCGCGCCGGCGCGCGCCGCCCGGAGCGAGCGGGTCATCGCCCTCCGCGTCCCCGCCGTCCCCGCGGCGGTCCTGTCCGGTGGGCTCGGCCTGCTGCTGATCGGCCTGGCCGACCTCGTCTCCCGACGGGCCGGGCCGTTCGCGCTGCCGCTGTTCTGGGCCGGGGTCGTGGTGATGGTCGGCGTGGCCGGCTGGCTGCTCTTGGCTCCGGCACCCAGCCGTGTGCGGCGGCAGGTGCGAACGGTGCTCGTCGGGCCGCGCAGCGCTGCGTGGCTCCCGAGGACGAGATCCACCGAGACCGCCTCGGTCGTGGGCGCGGACAGATCGCGGACCGCGCTGTCGCGAGCGGAGCGCGTGGCCGTCGTCGTCCTGGTGGCGATCGGGCTGTACGCCGTGAAGGTCATGACCAGCCCCACGGCGTTCGTGCTGCCGGACGAGTTCTCGCACCTGCGGACGCTGGAGGACATCCTCCGAAGCGGGCACCTGTTCTCCGAGAACCCGCTCCTGCCCATCAGCTCGATCTACCCGGGCCTCGAAGCTGCCATGGCGACCCTGACCGTCGGGTCGGGAATCGCCGCATTTCCGCTCGGCGTGATCCTGATCGCCGCGGCCCGGATCGTCGGCGTGCTCGCGGTCTTCCTGATCGCCGAGGGGGTCATCGGGTCGGCCCGGGGCGCCGGCGTGGCCTCGCTCATCTACATGGCAAACCCGAGCTTCCTGATGTTCGACTCGGCGTTCTCGTACGAGTCGCTCGCGCTGCCGCTCGCGCTCGTCGCGCTCTGGGCGACCTTCGCCTGGCAGCGGCGCCGCGGCCGGTCCCTCCTCCACGTGGCGGTCCTCGTCATCGTCATCGCCGCACTGGCCGCGACGCACCACGTGACGACCCTCGCGCTCGCGGGCTTCCTTGCGGTCTGGGCGATCGTCGCGACGATCCGCGACGGCGGCCTCCGAGCCAGCTGGCCGGTCGCGGCGGCGGCCGCCTGGACCGTGCTGTGCGGCGTCGCCTGGCTCGTCGTCGCGGGAACGGCGGCGATCTCGTACCTGAGCTTCGTGTTCGGCGTCGGCTTCGGCCAGGTCCTCGCCATCCTCGCCGGGACCGACGAGGCCAAGCGGCTGTTCGCGCCGAGCGCCGGGTTCTCGACGCCCCTCCCCGAGGAGGCCGTTGCGTATCTCGCGACCGGCCTCGTCGTGCTGGCCGGTCCGTTCGCGCTGCTCCACGCGCTTCGAAGCCACCGTCCGTCGTCATTCGTCGTCGCGCTCGCGCTCGCCGCGCTGCTGTACCCGGCGGCCCTCGCGCTGCGCTTCACGGCGGGCGGCTCGGAGGTCTCGCAGCGCGCCACCGAGTTCCTATTCCTGCCGATCGGGATCCTCGGGGCCGACTGGCTCGTCGGCTTCCGCTTCCGTCGCCACGGCTGGTGGCACTGGCGGCCGACGGCTCGACCGGTGGTCCTCGCGGTGCTCGTGATCCTCGTGGCGGGCGGGATCGTCGTCGGCTCGTCGCCCGCGGGCCGGCTGCCAGGGCCCTATCACGTCGCCGCGGAGATGCGTTCGATCGAGCCCGAGGGCCGGGCGCTCGCATCGTGGGCGCTCGAGCTCCTCGGCCCGGATCAGCGGCTCATCGCCGATCGAACGAACGCCAAGCTCCTCGGCAGCGCGGGCCTGGAGGACCCGGTCATGGCCGCGAACTCCCATCTCGGAACGGCCTGGGTGGTGATGGACACGAAGCTGTCCGAGGCGGATCTCGCGACGCTTCGGGACGGCCACATCGACTACGTCGTGGTCGACCTCCGCCTCGCCCAGGCCCCGCCCGTCTACCCCTACTACTTCGAGCAGTCCGAGCCGGACGGCGGCAGCCACACGACCCCCGTGCCGCTGGTGTCGCTTCAGAAGTTCGACTCGCTGCCGGGCGTCCTGCGGATCTACGACAGCGGCAACATCATCGTCTACGACGTCCGCGGCCTGACCGGTGGCTCCGGTGGCTAGGGCTCGACGCGGCCTGGCGCGCGCGCCCCTTGCGGCGCTCGTCGCGGTGGCCGGGCTGGTGATCGCCCTGGCCCAGACCATCCTCGGCGAGTCCGTCGGCCCGGCGGGCCTGCTCGTGCTGCCGATCATCGCGATCGCGATCGTGCGAGCGACGACCGCGCGGTCGATGGCCTGGCCCGAGGCGACGCTCGTCGTGATCGCGCTCTCGCTCGCGATCGCCGTGCTCGTCGGGTTCGTCGCCGCCCTCGCGCCGCGGGGTCTGTCCGCGACGACCACGGGTGCGCTCGAGTTCGTGCTGCTCGCCGCGGCCCTCGCGGTTCGGCTGTGGCGGCCGCCCGCACCGGTGACGCCGCGACCGCAGGGTCCGCCGCCCGGCATCTCGGCGCCGCGTACCGGCGGGATCTCGGCGCGCGCCGTCGGCCTGACCCTCGCCGGCATCCTCCTCGGAGGGGCCGGCTTCGGCGTCGCGGCGTACGGCGCTCAGACGCAGGCCTACGCCGGCTATGTCCAGTTCTTCGCCGTACCGGCGAGCAGCGGCTCGGGGGACGTCGTCGGCGTCAGCAATGGCCTCGCGGATTCGATCCAGTGCCGGGTATCGCTCGTCCGCCCGCAGGCCGGGACATCCGAGCTCCGGGTTCCGGACCTGCCAGCCGGTGGCACGTGGACGAACGCGCTGCCGCACGCGAACGCGGGCGAGACGGTGCTCTGGAAGCTGACGCTCAGCTGCACCGCGGCCGACGGCTCGTCGATCACGCGAAGCCTCACGATCGCGCCGGCGGCCTGACCGATGCGACTCCTCCTCGTCACCGATGCCTACCCGCCGCTCATCGGCGGGGCCGACCGCCAGACCCAGATGCTCGCCGCCGCGATGTCGGCGGCCGGCCACGACGTCGCCGTGGCGACGCCATGGCAGCCGGGGCTCCTGAAGCTGGAGCTGGAGGGCCGGGTCGAGGTCTTCCGATTCCGTGGGCTCGTCGAGCGGATCCCGGGCTTCGCCGGGGATCCGGCGCGCCACCACCACCCGCCGTTCCCCGACCCGCTGATGTCGCTCCGCCTGCGTCGCCTCGTGCGGCGGTTCCGGCCGGACGTCGTCCACAGCTACGGCTGGATCAGCTACTCGATGGCCGTCGCGCTCATCGGAACGGGTGTCCCGATGGTGCTCTCGGCACGCGACTACGGCTCGATCTGCGCCGTCCGGAACCTCCTCCATGTCTCCGGCGCGCTGTGCTCCGGCCCGGCGCCGCTCAAGTGCCTCGCGTGCGCGAGCGCCACGTACGCGACCGAGGCCGCCGGCAACGCGGTCCAGGGTCGCTCGGGACAGCCGATCGGGTTCCGTCACCGGCTGCTCGGCGGGGCGAAGGGGATCGCCGCGGTCGGCGGCGTGTACCTGGGCCAGCCGCTCCTGCGGCACGGGCTGCGCGAGCTGCACGCGGCCAGCCGATTCGTGCGCGAGGTGATGGCTCGCCACCTGCTTCGCGGCTCTGCCGGGCGAATCCCGACGGTGGTCATCCCGAACTTCGTGCGCGAGACCGCCGAGGGGTCGGCGGAGGCATCCGTCCTCGATCGCCTGCCGGCCGAGCCGTTCATCCTGTTCGTCGGCGCGCTCATCCCGGGCAAGGGCATCTGGCCGCTGCTCGAAGCCTACCGCCGCGTTCGGGGGGCCTCGCCGGCGACCGCCGCCCCGCCGCTCGTGCTCCTCGGCCCGACCACGCCGAAGTCTCCGAGCAGCCTGCCGGCCGGCGTGCTCGCCGTCGGATCGGGCTCCCAGGCCACCGTCCTCGCCGCGTGGGATCGAGCCCTGTTCGGGGTCGTGCCGAGCGTCGTCGCCGAGACCTTCGGCAATGTCGTCACCGAAGGGATGAGCCGGGGCCGCGCCATCGTCGCGTCGCGGATCGGCGGGATCGTGGACATCATCGAGGACGGGCGCTCCGGCCTCCTCGTCCCGCCGGGCGAGCCGGCGGCGCTCGCCGACGTGATGCAACGGCTCATCGACGAGCCCGATCTCCGCACCGCGCTCGGCGCCGGGGCCCGTCGCCGCGTCGAGCGGTTCGCGGCGTCGCGCGTGCTGCCCGACTACGAGGCCCTGTATGCCCGGGCTGCCGCGCCTGCCCGTACGGCGGACCCGGACCCGGACCCGACCGCGGGCCAGCCGCATCGTGAGGGGCTCGGGTGAGCAGCGTCGGCCGGGAGCGCGCCGCGGCCCTGACCCGCGACGGGGTCCGGTCCTCGCTCCGGGTGCTCCTCTCGAACCGCTCGCTTCTCGGCAACGCGGCCAGCCTGTTCGGCTCGACCGTCCTGACCGGGGGCCTCGGGGCCGTGTACTGGGCGATCGCGGCCCGGCTCTTCACACCGGAATCCGTGGGAGTGGCGGCCGCGGCGATCTCGTC
>DASUHU010000097.1:0-4393 GCA_036273395.1 Candidatus Limnocylindrales bacterium | reverse complement strand
CCAAGCAAGCATGCGTGCGCGTGCGGGTGCGTGACGGTCGAAGGGGTGGGGTGGCCTACGGGGCTCGAACCCGTAACCTCTGGAGCCACAATCCAGTGCTCTGCCGATTGAGCTAAGGCCACCGCGCGACGGGCTCCGCGCGACGGGCGCCCGAGCCGGGGCAGTGTACCGAATGGCGCCCGCGGGTCGGTGCGGGTGGGTTCGAGGCCGCGCGGTCCGGAGCGGACGGGTCGGTCCGCTGGTCGCCCGGGTGCGGTCTGGTGTGGTTCGGTGCCAAACCCGGTACTCGAGTTCGGTGCGCGCGGGACCACCGGACCTCCCGGCGAGGCCAGCGCGCGCGCCTACGGTGCCGCCGTTCGATGGGTCGCAGCCGTCCCGGCCGCGCCCGTGCCCCGAACCAGCCGCCCGAGACGGAGTCCATGTCCCACACCTCGACGCCGCGTCGCTTCCTCCGCGGTCCTGGCTCCCTGTGGGCCGGCGCGCTCGTCGCCGCCCTCGTGCTCGTCGTCGCCTCGCCGGGCGTCGCCTTCGCCTGGAACAACTACTCGTTCTCGAGCACCGAGGAGAGCCACCTCCTGACGCTCATCAACCAGCTCCGCGCCTCGAACGGCAAGGCCGCGCTGTCGATGGACTCGACCCTCCTGGCCGAGGCCCGCAAGCGGTCGAAGGACATGTACGACCGCGACTACTTCAGTCACAACATCCCGCCCGATGGCCACACCGTGTTCACCGAGCTGCAGAACATGGGCTACTGCTACAAGGCCGCTGGCGAGAACATCGGCTGGAACAACTACCCCGACGACCAGACGACGTCGGTCCTGTTCAACGGCTGGAAGGGCTCGTCGGCCCACCTCGCCAACATGCTCGGGGCCTACACCGTCGTGGGGATCGGGATCTTCAAGGGTGACGGCAGCGACGCCGGCAGCGGGGTCTTCTCGGTCGACACCTCGGCCTACCCGGTCCACGTCTTCACGGCGGTCTTCGCGGCACCGTGCGGATCGGCCACGCCGACCCCGAAGGCGACCCCGAAGCCCACGCCGACGGCGACCCCGAAGGCAACCCCGAGGCCGACCCCGACCGCCACGCCCCGGCCGACGGCCACGCCCCGCCCCACGGCGACGCCACGTCCGACACCGACGCCCACGCCGCGGCCGACCGGCAGCGCCCATCCGACCCCGACACCCGCGGCAACCACGAATCCGACGCCGAGCGCCTCGGCCTTCCCGAGCTTCGACAGCCCGAGCCCGAGCGAGGGCCTCGAGGCCAGCCCGTCGCCGAGCCCCACGTTCTCGGCCGAGCCGTCCTTCGAGGTCAGCCCGGAGGCCACCTTCGACACGAGTCCCTCGGAACCCGCCGGGACCACCGGGGCCTTCGGCCTCCAGGTCCTCGAGCCCCTGCCCAGCGAGAACCTCCTCGACGCGATCGTCGGTGGAGTGGCCAGCACGTTCTTCGGTCACTGAGTCCCCGGAGGCCCCGCCCCATGCGACCCTTCCGACCCGCGCCCGCCATCGCCAACGCGACCGCGCTCGAGCCGCCGCCTGCCGCGAACGGCAGCAAGCCGGTGAGCCTCGGCTGGGCGCGCCTCCGCCGCGAGCCGAAGGGCCAGTCCGGTGCCCCGAGCGGATCGATCCTCGAGGCCCGGGACCTGACGAAGCGCTACCTCCTGAACAAGGAGACCGTGGAGGCCGTCCGGGGCGTGAGCCTGTCCGTGGCGCCCGGCGAGTTCATTGCCCTCATGGGCCCGTCCGGCTCGGGCAAGAGCACGCTCCTCCAGCTCCTGGGTGGGCTCGACCAGCCGACCTCGGGCCAGGTGGTCCTGGAGGGCCGCGACATCAGCCGCCTGTCCGACGGCCAGGCCACGAAGCTGCGGCGCGAGCGGACCGGGTTCGTCTTCCAGGCGTTCAACCTCATTCCGCTCCTCTCGGTCCGCGAGAACATCGGGCTGCCGTTCACGATCGCCGGCCAGAACCCCAACCGGGGCGAGCTCAAGGAGCGGATCCGCGAGGTCATCGACCTCGTGGAGCTGACGGGCAAGGAGCGCCACCGGCCGGATCAGCTCTCCCAGGGCGAGCAGCAGCGCGTGGCCGTGGCCCGCGCCCTCGTCACCCGGCCGTCCGTGCTGCTGGCCGACGAGCCGACAGGCAACCTCGACTACACGACCGGCGGCGAGCTCCTCGAGGCGCTGTGGCGCTCGTCCGAGCAGGCCGGCCACACGGTGGTCCTGGTCACCCATGACGCCCGCGCCGCGGCTTACGCCGATCGGGTCCTGGTCATGGGCGATGGCCGGATCATCGACGAGATCGTGCTCGGCCGGCGGAGCGACCACTCGGCCGCCCCGCTCATCGCGCGCCTCGCCCGGGTCGGGCTCTAGGCCCCCGGGATCCCGGACGCCATGGGACTCAGCCGCCTCGCCTGGCGGATGCTCGCCGCGCGCCCGCTCCGGACGCTCCTCACAATCCTGGGCATCGGGCTGGGCGTCGGCGTCCTCGCCGCGTCGCTGACCCTCGGGGCCGCGCTCGACGCCTCGGTCGATCGAACCGTCAACGACATCGTCGGCCACGCCGACCTCCGGGTGTCGGCGTTCCTGGAGTCGGGCCTGTCCGACGCCAGCCTCCAGGCCATCGCCTCGACGCCAGGCGTGGCCGCGACCGCCGCCGCGCTGGAGCATCGGACGTTCCTCGACACGGGCGACCTCGCGCCCCAGGACGCCGTCACGGTCCTGGGCGTCGATCCGGCCACGTACCCGCAGCTCCACGACCTGAGCCTGGCCGCGGGCAGCGGCCTCGACGGCACGAACGCCTCCGAGCCGGTCGCGCTCGTCTCGCGCGAGCTCGCGGACCAGGGCGGCTATGGCCTCGGGGCGCCGATCAAGCTCCTCGGCGTCGGCGACGAGCAACCGCTCCGCGTCGTCGGGATCCTCGCCGGGTCCGGCGGCGTGTCCGGCTCGACCCGCACGATCATCGTCCCGATCTCGATCGCCCGGACGACGTTCAACCTCGCCGGCGCGACGCGAGTCGATCTCCAGCTCGCACCCGGCGCGAATCCCGCCGCCGTCGAGCAGAGCCTCGGCGATCGGATGACCGAGCCGTACGTGATCAGCTCCCCGGCGGACATCGCCGCGGGGCTGCGCGCCTCGGCCGCATCGTTCCAGGGCACCGCGGCCCTCATCGCCGCGATCGTCCTGTTCGTCGGCACGTTCCTCATCGTGAACACGCTCTCGATGACGGTCGGCGAGCGGGCTCGCGAGGTCGGCCTGCTGCGGATGAACGGCTCGACCCGGCCCCAGGTCATGCGCTTCGTCTTCGCCGGGGCCCTGGTCCTCGGTGTCGCGGGCTCGGCCCTCGGCATCGGGCTGGGCGGCGCCTTCGCCTACCTCCTCGCCGGGAGCGTCAGCTCGGCCACCGGGGTGACCGCCGTCGTCTCGGGCATCGACCCCGTGAGCGCGCTCACGGCCGGCCTCGTCGGGATCGCGATCACCGTCCTCGCCGCCATCGAGCCGGCCCTGCGGGCCGCGCGGATCTCGCCGGTCGAGGCCCTTCGGGCTCGGTTCGACCTGCCGGACGTCCGGCGCGGCCGGCTGTGGTACGTCGCCTTCGTGTTCGTCGCGGTGGCGGCCCTCGCGGCCGTGGCCTGGCCGCCCGCGATCGCCGAGAGCGGCGCCCAGCGCGCGCTCGCCGTGTACGGCGTGCTGCTGGTCGCGACCCTGCTCAGCCCCTTCGTCCTCCGGCCGATGGCCCGTGTCCTGGGCTATCCCGTCCAGCTCGTCCTGCGCCTCGAGGAGCGGCTGGCACGCGGCTCGCTGGCCCGCGACCGCAGCCGGACCGCGCTGACGCTCGGGTCGCTCGTCGTCGGCCTGGCGATGGTCGTCGCCCTCGGCTGGAGTGCCCAGGCCGCTCGCGCCTCTGCGAACGCCTGGCTGACCGACGTCATCCCGGGCGACACGGTCGTGACCTCGATCCGCCCGGTCGCGCTCGACGAGACGATCCAGCCGACCCTCGCGGCCGTGCCCGGCGTGGCCCGCGTGACCCCGATCGGGACGTTCGATCTCGCCTACCGCGGCTACCGCCTCGACGGCGCGGCCGTCGTCGGCGCCGACTTCCTCGCCGACGGCCGCCTGACCGCGGTCGAGGGCGACCGCGCAACGGCCCTCCAGGCCATCGACGCCGGCGGGGCCGCGATCCTGCCGGAGGCCGTCGCGACCCGACTCGGGCTGCACGCCGGCGACACGATGAGCGTGCTCCTCGCGAGCGGCGGCCAGCTCGACCTGAAGATCGCCGCGGTCGTGGACCGGTCCATCCCGGCCAGCGGCGGCGAGGCCGTCCTGGTCGGCTGGAAGGACGCCACGCAGTCCCTCGGCGTCCTCGGCGCCGACTCGTTCGCGGTCCGGTTCGCG
>DASUHU010000096.1:0-2492 GCA_036273395.1 Candidatus Limnocylindrales bacterium | reverse complement strand
CGTACTTCTCCGTCTCGGCGACGTGGAACTGCGTCCAGCCGAGCTCCGAGAAGGCCTGGGACAGCGAGCGCGCCTCCTCCGGCGGGAACGCGACCTCCACGGCGAGGCCGGCCTCGTACTCGGTCATCGTCACGATGAGCGGGTCGATCGGCGGACGCTGGCCATCGGGGCCATCCCGATCGAAGCCCTCGAAGTCGGCATCGGCCAGGGCGTGGGTCAGCTGGCGAGCACGATCGGCCCGGTAGTTGAGGTGGACGATCGGCTCGCGATCCCGGAGGCCGCCATCGACGCCGTCGATGACCGTCGGCTGGACGAACTCGTCCGACTCGTCGCGGTCGTAGGCAGCCTGGATCGCGTCGGCCGCGGAGGCCGCGTGCTCCCCCACCCCGTAGACGATCGCGTCGTAGCCTCGTTCGGTCCGATCCCAGCGCTTGTCCCGATCCATCGCGAAGTAGCGTCCCCCGACGCTCGCCACCTTCGCGTCGGGATGGGCGCTGCCGAGGCGTTTCTCGAGGTCGCGCATGAAGCCCAGAGCGGAGCGTGGCGGCGTGTCACGGCCGTCGAGGAGCGCGTGGACACGGACGTGGGGCACGTGCTCGCGCTCGGCCAGCTCGGCGAGGGCGACGAGGTGGCGGTCGTTGGCGTGCACGCCACCGGGCCCGATGAGCCCGACGGCATTGAGGCGGCCGGTCGTCTCCCGCGCGCGCCGGCACGCGTCCAAGAGCGCGGGTCGCCGGAAGAACGAGCCGTCTGCGATCGCCGCGTCGATCCGCGGCAGGTCCTGGAGCACCGCTCGGCCGGCCCCGAGGTTGAGGTGGCCGACCTCGGAGTTGCCCATCTGGCCGGTCGGCAGGCCGACGGCGCCTTCCGAGGCCTCGAGGACCGCGTGCGGCCAGCGTTCCAGGAGGCCGCGCCAGGTCGGCATGTCGGCCGCCGCGATCGCGTCGCCGGCGGGGCGACGCCCGAGCCCGAAGCCATCGAGGACGACGAGCACGATCGGGCGCGGACGCTCGGTGCGGGTCACCTCGGCATGGCGGGCGCGCCCGCGCGGGCCGCGGCCGTCAGTCCGGCCCGAGCGACGATCCCGGCCATCTCGTCCGGCTTGAGCGAGGCTCCGCCGACGAGTGCTCCGTCGATCCCCGGCTCGGCCATGAACTCGTCGATCCCCGCGGCGGTGACGCTGCCGCCATACAGGACCGGCACGTCCTCCCCGCCCGCCTCGAACCCGAGGTCCGTCAGGGTCCGCCGAATCGCCGCCGCCATCTCGGCGGCATCGCTGCCACGCGCCGTCCGCCCGGTCCCGATCGCCCAGACCGGCTCGTAGGCGATCGTGAGCCAGGGTTGGCCGGCCTCGATCCCGAGCCGACCCGGCTCGGCCTCGGCCAGGCAGCCCCGGAGCTGCCGATCCACGACGTCGACCGCCCGACCCGCCTCGCGATCGGCGAGGTGCTCGCCGACGCACAGGATCGTCCGCAGGTCGTGTCGCCGGGCCGCGAGGAGCTTCCGCCCGATGACCTCGTCCGTCTCGCCCGCGTCACGCCGCCGCTCCGAGTGGCCGGCGATCGTCCAGGTCGCGAGGCCGCGCAGCATCGGCGCCGAGACCCAGCCGGTGTAGGCCCCCGCGGGCTCGTGGTGGACATCCTGGGCCCCGACTGCCACCCCCGTCCCGTCCGGGGCCACGACGGCCTCCGTGTCGAGCGCGTCGCGGACCGCGGCGAGGCAGACGAACGGCGGACAGAGCACTCGGATGACCCCGTCGACACGGGTGCGGGCGCCGATCGTCCGGGCCAGCTCGCCCGCGTCCGCCGGCGTGGTGTGCATCTTCCAGTTGCCGGCGACGACGACGGGTCGCATCGCCCGAATCATGCCAGAGGGGTCGCCGGCTCCCGCGACATCGGGCCCGGGCCGCCCCCGGCCAGCCGCTCGAGGCGTTCGAGGGCTCGCTGGACCGCCGAGCGATGCATGTCGAGGCGCGTGGCGAGCTCGGTCAGGGTCGCGTCGGGCGCCTCTCGCCGGGCCGCCGCGACGGCTCGAACGGTATCCGGCTCGCGGCCGAGTCGGCCGTCCCCTTCCAGCTCCGCGATCGCGGCCAGCTGCCGGCCGGCGGCCACGACCGACCGGGCGACATTCGATGACTCCGCGTTGAGGACGCGATTCAGCTCGCCGCGGAGGGCGCGCGACACCTGGCGAGCCTCGAGCTCCAGCAGGCCCGGGCCCGCGCCGATCCGCCCGAGGAAGGTCGTGACGGTCTCGGCACTCTTCCAGGTCACGACGCCGCGCCCGCGCCGGAGCCGCCACGAAGCGGGCAGGTCGAGCTCGCCCAGGCGATCCGCCAGGATCGGGGCCTCGTCGGGCGCGACGACGAACTCGAGATGGGTCCGGCCGGCGGCCAGGCTCAGCGATCCATGGCCGAGGAACCGCCCGCGCAGCCACGCCAACCGGCAGTGCTCGGCGAGCCCTGCCCACACGATCGGATCGGTCGCCAAGCGGCG
>DASUHU010000095.1:0-4156 GCA_036273395.1 Candidatus Limnocylindrales bacterium | reverse complement strand
CGTCGAGCCGTCTGGCAGCTCCAGCGGGAGCTCGCGGGTCCCGGCCAGCTCGCGCTGGATCGCGAACAGCCGGACGCGGATGCGCATCGAGGTCCTCGCTCCCAGCCGGCGCCCGGCGCCTAGGCCCGCAGAGCCGCGACGAGGAGGCCGTCGCCGACCGGCAGGATCGTCCCGACGAACCCCGGGTCGGCGACGACCCGCTCGCAGAACTCGCGCAGCGCCGCGGTCCCGTCGCCGGGCCGCGACGGGCGCCCGCCCGACGTTCGTCCGCTCCAGAGGACGTTGTCCGCCACGACCAGCCCGCCGGGCGCGATCCGGGGCCGCAACGCCTCGAAATACGCGAGGTACTCGTCCTTCAGCGCGTCGATGAAGGCCAGGTCGAACGGACCCGCGAGCCGGGTGTCGGTCGCGGCAAACGCTTCGAGCGCCGGCGCGTTGACGACCTCGATCCGTGTGTCGGCGACGCCCGCCCGTCGCCAGAAGGCGCGCGCCCGGCTCGTCCGGTCGGCGTCGGGGTCGATCGTGACGATCGTCCCATCGGCCTGGCCCAGCGCGAGGCACAGCGTCGAGTAGCCGATCGCGGTCCCGACCTCGACGATCCGCGCTCGCCCGACCGCGAGCGTCGACAGGACCCGACCGCTCGCCCGATCGAGGATCGGGATCCCCTCCGGCTCGGCCGCGGCCTCCATCTCGAGGAGCACCGGGTGGACGGACGAGCCCGTGGCGTCGATCCAGTCGAGATCGACGTCCGTCGGGATCCAGGATCGGTCGCTCTTCATACGAGCAAGCCTGCGCCGAAGTACAGGCCGGCAGCCACGATCGTGCTGGCCGCGATCGCGGCGACGTCGATGTACAGGAGGCCGGTCGCCGACTCCATCGAGCGCGTCCGCGCGGTCTGGATCGCGGCCCAGCTGATCACGAGCGGGAACGCCAACCCCACGATCAGCCGCAGCCAGACGAAGAGGGCGGACGACCCGACGAGGGCGGCGAAGCCGGGCTGGCCCGACGGACCGGCCCCGATCGCGAGCCACACGACGAACAGCCCGAGCTGGACGGCGACGACGACCGCGAGTGCCCGGGCGAACAGGACGAGCGGCCGCTCGCCGAGCTTCGGCGTGACGAGGTACCAGTGGCCGAGGATCATCGAGGCCCACACGCCGCCCAGCGCAGCCGTCAGCGCGCCGAGCTGGACCACGAGCGAGACGATGCCGACCGTCCCGCCGCCCCATGACAGGCCCGCCAGGACGAGGACGGCACCCCCGGCCACGAGACCGGCGGTGGCGAGCGCCGGCGCACGTCGGCCGCGGACGATCGCGACGGCGTAGGCAACCGCCAGGATCACGAACGCGAGGAGGACGATCCGCCGGATCGGATCCCAGGCGGGATCGCTGATGACCGCCCCGGCTGCCGGCAGGCTCGTGTCCGAGAGGTACGCCAGGGCGCCGAGCGCGGCCGCGGCGAAGCCGGTGAAGGCGAGGTAGCCGCGGGTCGCCTCGGTTCGCAGCCGCCCGAGGGCGACGGCGCCGAACGACCCCACGGACAGCGCCGTCAGGACGGTCCAGTTGATGTAGGCGAGGCTCTCCCCGATGCGCTCGGCGGGCACCGATCGAGTGTATCGGCGCCCGCCGGGATGCCCTTGCGGGCTCGGGTCAGAGGTCCCGATACCGGTACGGCAGGTACCAGCCCGTTTCGATGAAATACCAGGGGTTGACCTGGTACGAGCCCGAGTGCCATGGGTAGCCGTGCCAGACCTCGGTGTGGGTATGCGGTCCGCTCGCGTTGCCGGTCATGCCCACGTACCCGATCACCGTGGTCTGGTCCTTGACGTACTCGCCGTTCCAGGCCCGGATCCTGCTCATGTGGTAGTAGGCCGAGTACACGCCGTTGCCGTGGTAGACGATCACACCGTATCCCCCGCCGGTGTGGTCCCAGCCGTGCCAGACGACGCGGCCCGAGCGGAGCGGGACGATCTTCGTCCCGGTCGGGGCGGCGATGTCGATGGCTCGGTGCGATGCGCTGTACCACTGGCTGACGTATGCGTACCGATCGACGATCGGCCAGTGCGCGGCGACGGTGGCCGGCAGGATGGTGGCGACCATGGCGGCCGCGAGACAGGCTCCGATGAGTCGTTTTGCCATGCGGTGTCGTGGGCACGCCGAAGCGCAGCCCGTGCTCCTTTCTGCCTGAAGTCCCCGGGTGAGCCGGGGACAGCGAAGGGTTTGGCCTGCCGCGGCACGCGATGGTCGCGCCGGGATGCGACAGGATGGACTGGGGTGAGCGTCCGACCTACGTGACGGGCGACACTTCCGTCACGGCCCTCCTCCGGGCATTGGCCAGAGCCAGGGGCGAGTCTCGCGGTGCCATGCAGAGCGCGTCTGTCATCTCGGTGACGTTTCTGTGATGTCGCTGCAATTCGGCACGACGGCATTCGGCGCGAAGGCATCGGGCGCGGCGCCGCATCGAGGGCCGGGGGCTACGATCCAGCCGGAGGTGCCGCGAATGGCAGCAACGACGATCACCTGGTACGGCCACTCCTGCGTCGAGGTCCGGACCGGCGGTGGCCGGACGATCCTGTTCGACCCGTGGTTCGGCAACCCGACGAGCCCGAAGCGCACCTCGGCGGTCGATGCCTGCGACGTCATGCTCGTCAGCCACGGTCACTTCGATCACCTCGGCTCCGGGCCGCGCCAGGTCCGCGAGGCGGACTCGCTCGACATCGCGAGCCGAACGAAGCCGGTCTGGCCGTGCATGCACGAGATGAGCCTGTGGCTCGAGGAGCGGCTGGCCGGTGCCGGCGTGGAGATCGTCGGGATGAACGCCGGTGGCACGTTCGATGCCCGCGGCCTGAAGGTCACCATGGTCCCGGCGATCCATTCGGCCGGCGACTGGTCGGCCGAGGGCGACGGCCCGCTGTACCTGGGCGAGCCGGTCGGGTTCGTCGTCGAGCTCGAGGACGGCAGCCGCATCTATTTCAGCGGCGACACGACGGTCTTCGGCGACATGGCCGTGATCGGCGAGCTGTACCGGCCCGACGTCGCCATCCTGCCGATCGGCGGGCACTACACGATGGGGCCCCGCGAGGCGGCGCTGGCCGTCCAGCTCCTCGGGGTCCACGAGGTGATCCCGGTCCACTTTGGGACGTTCCCGGTCCTCGCCGGGACGCCGGCCGAGCTCGAGGCGGCCCTCGCCGATCGCGGCGTCGCGGACGTGACCGTTCACGCCCTCGAGCGTGGGGTGCCGCTGGCACGCTGACGCACCGCGCGGTCGCTCGCGGGGGGGGTCGCGGGCGCGCCCTCGTGCGCGGACGCCGCGCGCCCGCGCGAAGTTCACGCGCGAGCGCTGCCCCGAGGGTCATGGTCGGCGCGGGACGAACGGGTAGGTGCCGTTTCGCACCACTTCGGGCGTCATGGCAGAGACCATCCTGCATCGAGGTCGCATGCACCCCGATCCGCCCCAGGCAGACATCTCCCGCGATCCGATCCTGGACGGCCGCGACAGCCTCCGGCTCGTCAAGCTGCGCCTTGCGCTGGCCCTGATCACGGTCGCGATCATGCCGATCGCCGCCGTCTCGCCGCTCGTCCGGGCGGCCGCCGAAGAGGCCCGCCTCGCGCACCACCAGCGCCTCGAGTCCGAGGCAGCCCAGGTCACGACGAGCTTCCAGCGCGAGCTGTCCGCGATCGAGACGACCGCGACCTCGCTGATCTCGGACCCCGACGTCCTCGCCTCGGTCGGGTCGGGCGCGAACGGCGCGACGCGGGCGAAGGCGTCGGCCCAGCTCGGCAACCTCATGCGGCGCGACTCGGGCGCCGTCACGGGCGTCACGCTCCGGGACGCCACTGGGGTGAAGGCCGCCTACGGCGCCCCGCTCGATCCGACGATCCTGCCGGCCGGCGATCCGGTCGCGGGCATCGTCACGACGTCCGATTCGGGCCCGGAGGCGAGCTCACTCGTCCTGGTCACCGTGCCCGACGGCGGTCGCGGCAGCCTCGAGATCGTGACGGTCATGTCGATGCAGGCGCTGCTGTCCTACTCGGCGCCGTCGCGCGTCCCGGGCCAGACGATCGGCCTGTTCGACGACCAGGGCGCGACGATCGCCACCTTCCACTCCGCCTTCGATCCGTCCTCGCTGCCCGGCCAGGTGCTGGATCTCGCCACC
>DASUHU010000094.1:0-4528 GCA_036273395.1 Candidatus Limnocylindrales bacterium | reverse complement strand
ATGTCGAGCGGCGCCCGGAGCGCGTTGACGGCCCGGATCGCGAGATCGATCCGCTTGTGCGGCCGGAGCCTCGCGACGATGAGGAAGCGTCCGCTTCGAGCCGTCGTCGGCTCGAACCGGTCAACCTCGATCGGGGGGTAGACCACGATCGGCTCGCGACCGTAGGTCCGCCGGATCCGCTCGGCCGTGAAGTTCGAGTTGGCGACGTAGACATCGGCTCGGCGCGCGGCCGAGGCATCCCATTGGCGAAGCAGCGCCAGCGGCCCGGCCCCGAGCGCGCGGAGGAGGGACCTGTCCCGGAAGTACTCGTCGACCTGCCACAGGAAGCGCGGTGGCGTGTGGCAGTAGCAGATGTGGGCCGCGCCACGAGGCGTCCGAACGTGATGGGCGAATGCGGCCGAGCTCGAGACCACGACCTCGGCGTCACCGAGCCGCATGGCTCCGAAGGCCCCGGGGAGCACCGGCGCGAATGCCGCGAGCGGGATGCCGGCGCGCCGGAGGGGCTGCAGGAGGCTGGTCCGGACCCCGCTCGATGCGAGCGACTCGGGCAGGACGTCCGCGTCCACGAGCGAGGCGTACGTGCGGGCGCCGTGGAAGAGGCTCGCCATGCGGGCAGCCACGAGCTCCGCGCCGCCGCGCTGCGTGAAGTAGTCGTGGACGACGGCGACCCGCGGCCGTGGGTCGGGCGACCGTGGTGCTCGTGGCGCTCCCCAGCCGATCACGGTCGCGCCTCCCCCGCCGCCGGCCGGAGGCGGAGCCACGGGAACGGCGAGGTCGCGCGCCCGACCCGACGCCGGAGGCGGTTCGAGAGGCCGTGCGGCTCGTACAGCACCTCGACCGGGAGTCCCGCGAGCTCGTCCCACGTGTGATGCCGGTACGCCCCGGCCATCTCCGGCACGCCGAGGGCGGCGTAGTGGCGTCGCGTCCGTTCCCGGGCCGCCGGAACCTCGGCTGCCCGGTAGAGCGGGCTGTCGACGATGTGGATCTCGCCCGCCGGTGCGAGCCTGGCCGTGAGCCGGTCGATGAGCTCGGACAGGTCGGCGATGTACTGGATGACGCTCGCGAGCACGACGAGGTCGGGTGGCTCGTCGAGCCGCGCGAGTTGCCGCGCGTCGCCGAGCTCGAACCGGAGGTTCGGCAACGCGCCGAAGACCCGCCGGGCCTGCTCGAGCTCGAGCCCGTTGCGGTCGAGGCCCACGACCCGGCTCCCCGGCACCTCGGCCAGCCGATGCGCGAGCCAGCCGTTGCCGCAGCCGACGTCGAGGATCGCGAGCGGGCGCGACTGGCGCCGGACGTATTCGATCAGCCGAGCGGCGGAGTCCGCCCGCCGGGCCCATTCGTCCCGCAGCGGGTGGTCCGGCGCGACGAGCGGCAGGCGCGCGACGTCCGCGTCCGGGTACAGGCGGCCTTCGCGCTCGCGGGCCCGGAGATAGGCCGCGACGCTGGATGCCGCCCTGCGCCCGAGCGGCGCCCGCTCATCGACGAGTGGCTCAGCCATGATCGAGGACCTGGATCGCCGCTCGGTAGGCGGCTTCGAGCGATCGCTCCATGGCGTCGAGCCGCGGCGGCGGGGTCCAGACCCCGTCGGCGAGGCTGTCTCCGACCACGACGACGCCGGCCGCCCCGACGCCGCGCGCTCGGGCCACGGCGAGCAGCGCGGCCAGCTCCATGTCCACCGCCAGCACGCCTTCGCCCTGCCAGCGCTGGACCTCCTCGCGGGTCTCGCGGTACGGCGCGTCCGTCGACCAGATGCGACCGCGCTGGACCGTTCGTCCCGGTTCCGCCAGGGCCTCGAGGAGCCCGCCGACCAACGAACCGTCGGCCGCGATCTCCGGCTCGGGTGCGAGGTAGTGGTACGAGGTTCCTTCGTCCCGGATCGCCCGCTCCGGCACGACGATCGCCCCGGGCTCCAGGCTGGGCTGGAGGCCGCCCGCGAGCGCAACCGAGATCAGCCGCGTCGCACCGAGGGCGATGAGCTCCTCGGCCTGGGCCGCCGCGACGGGTGCGCCGAGGCCGAAGTTCGTCAGGACCGCGACGCGCCCTTCGGTGGCGCGAACCGCGAAGAGATCACCCATCAGGCGACCCAGGCGGCGCAGGCGAATCCGCCACCGCAGGCGCTCGGGCAGGCCCCGCTGGAGGCAGACCACGACGCCCTGGAGCGGCTCGCTGCTGGCGACTCGGCCGCCCCGCCGCCGGTGCTCGAGCATCGCGGCCGGCTCGACGATCGCGGTCAGGCGGTGCTTGTCCGGGATGACGGGATAGGTCATGCCCGGGCCTCGCCTCGAGCGGCCGACTGCATCCGCGGTGCGCGCGCGGATGGCGCGGATGGCGCGGCCGCGCGGCGCCTCGAAGCCATGCCCACGAGGCCGGCCTGGACGAGCTCCCCACCCAGGACCGCCCAGGCTGCGCCGGGCGCGGCCGCGACCGGCACGAGCACGGCCAGCAGGAGCACCAGGGTCGCGAGACTCCCGGCGAGCGCGCCGATCATCGCGGTCTCGCGGCCCGAGGCGACCAGCTCCAGGGACCCCCGGGTCGCCTCGATCGAGGGAATGACCCCGATGGCCAGGATGCTCAACACGGCAGCGGCTGGCTCGAACGACGGTCCGTAGAGCAACCCGACGATGGCCGGCCCGAACAGCACCAGGATCGCCGCGATCACGATGCTGCCACCGAGGGAGATGGCGCGGGCGGCCCTGGCCTGGTCACGCGTTGCGTCGGGCGTCGCAACGGGCGTCGCGTCGGGCGTCGAAACGGGCGTCGCGTCGATCGCCTCGGCCGTGACGACGAGCTCGGGATACAGCGCCCCGAAGAGGGCGACGTGGCCCGCGGTCGAGCCGTCCGCGATTCGAGCACTCGCCGCAAACCAGCCCGTCGCGAGCGGCCCGGCGACCAGGGACAGCGCGAAGACGGGAGCCCGCTGGTAGACGACGCCGAGCATTCCGAGGCCGCCGATCGTGCCGCTCGCGCGGACCATCGCGACGAGGTCGCTCCGGGTGATCCGCGGACGCGAGCCGAACGCCGGCAGCCGTCGCGTGGCGAGCGCCCAGGCTGCGAGCGCCGCGACGAGCTGCGCGCCGACCAGGACCGCCGCGACGCGGCCCAGATCGGAGCCGCTCGGCACCAACGCCCACACGCCGACGAGCTGCGCAAGGCTTCCGGCCACGCCAGCGGCGGCGAGGTTCGCCATCCGTCGCGCCCCTCGCAGTCCGGCGCCGGCCACGTTGAACAGCGCCGCGGGAATCAGTGCCAGCGACGCGATCCGGATGCCGTCCCGGAGCCCAACTGCGTCGGCCGGAATGGCGAGCGACAGGCTCCAGATTGCGGCGACGGCGATCGCGGAGAGCAGCCACTGGACCCCGAGCGCCGACGACCACTGGTCGGCCCTGCCCGTCCGCGCCACCGCTCTCGCGAGCGCCATGTCGGTCCCGAAGGAGGTGATCGTGTTCGCGAGCGCCACGACGGCCGCCATGACCGCGTAGCCGCCGAACCCGCCCGGCCCGAGCCGGGCGGCGAGCACGACGCTCGCCAGGATCGCGAGCCCGACGGACGACGCGCGCCCAACGAGCAGCCAGGCGGCGTTTCCGAGGAGGCGTCGGAGGCCCACCATCGAACCCGGGCTCGTCATCGGCGCCGCCTCGTCACCGGCGCCGGAAGGAGATGACGAAGAAGTCGCCCCAGCCCCGGAACGGTGCCCGTCGCGACAGGCGATCGTCCAGCCAGGCGAGCGCCGCATACGTCCGGCGGTGGGCGATGGCCAGGCGCTTGCTCTCCGCGGTCGGGGTGATCACCGACAGGCCCTCGATGGCGAGCAGCTCGTACGCAGCCCCGAAGGCCGCGACGACCTCCCGCGGGCTGAAGTAGGAGACCTCGAACTGGCGGCCCTCGAGATGCGCCGTCACCCCGTGCCGCCGTAGTCGCCGGCTGGCCAGTCCGACCTGTCCGGTCGCAATCGTCGCGAGCTCCCACAGGCAGATCGGAGGCATGAGCACCCACGTCACCGTGCCACCGGGCTCGAGCACCGAGGCGAGGCCCGCGACGACCGGACGGAGGTCGGGGACGCAGTTGAGCCCCCCGAGATCCGAGAAGACCGCGTCGTAGGGACCCCCCTCGACGGAGCCCAGCTCGAGGAAGGAGCAGCGCTGGACCGTGATCCGGCCCTGCGCCTCGGGTCGCATGGCACGCGCCCGGACCCGCTCGAGCATCCCCGGGGCGATGTCCGTCGCGTGGACCCGGTAGCCGCGCTCGGCGAGCGCCAGCGCATCGACCCCCGTCCCGGCGTTCAGCTCGAGGAGCCGCGCGGGCGGTGGGACGATCCCCTCGAGCTGGGCGTAGACCTTGGCTCGCATCCGGTCGAGGTGGGGATGGCCGGTCCCGAAGGCGTCGTACGTCGGTGCCGTCTGCGAGAACGCGTCGGCGACCACGGACAGCTGGCGTTCCGCGTCGGTCACGGCGCGACCACCGGCAGCGTTCTCGTGACCGGCGCGCGCTCCAGGCGATGGAGTCCGGCCAGGATCAGCTCGTGGACCGG
>DASUHU010000093.1:0-8001 GCA_036273395.1 Candidatus Limnocylindrales bacterium | reverse complement strand
CCGCGATGTCCGAGCCGGTGATCCTCGCCTCCCAGGTCCAGCCGCAGTGGAAGGCGCCCCAGTTCGTGTGGCAGGTCCGCCAGCAGCTGGGGACGATCCTGTGCGGCCAGGACCAGGCCAGCAACTGCCCTCAGGTGGACACGGGTGGCTACACGGTCACGACGACGCTGAACTACTCACTCCAGCAGTCGACCGAGAAGTGGCTGTACCTCGCGGCCCGAGCCACCCAGGCCAAGACCCGCGCGGACACGGTCAAGATCCTGAACCAGTACAAGGTCCCCAAGAGCGACCAGGGCTGGATCCTCAATCTCCGCGGGGACAACATCAACAACGACGCCGGGGTCGTGATCGACTACCGGACGGGCCAGGTCCTGGCGTACGGCGGCAGCGCCGGCTACTACCTGCCCGGCACGAAGTCCTTCCAGCCCCAGTACGACGTGCTGTCCGACGGGTTCCGGCAGATGGGCTCCGCCGTGAAGCCCGTCAACTACGTGACCGCGATCGACTCCCACGCGATCACGGCCTCGACGGTCCTCATGGACGTCGTCACGAACTTCGGCGGCGGGTTCACGCCCCAGGATGCCGACAAGATGGAGCGGGGGCCGGTTCGAGCCCGCTCGGCGCTCCAGTTCTCGCTGAACATCCCGGCCATCAAGGTCAGCATGATGAACGGCCTGAACTACCTCTATCAGCGGACCCTGGACTTCGGCTTCGTCTATCCGCCGAGCATCACCGGGCCGGTGCCATCGATGGCCATCGGGACCCTCGAGATGCACGCGATCGACCTGACCAGCGCCTTCGGGGCCATCGCCGACAGCGGTAAGCTGATGCCGCGGTCGATGATCCTCCAGGTCAAGGACCGGAACGGCAACGTCGTCTACCCGGCCCCCACGACGCCGCCGGCCACCGGGAAGCAGCTCGTCAGCCCGCAGGCCGCATACATCGTCTCGAACATCCTCGAGGGCAACACCGACAAGGCCCAGAACGCGTACTGGGCCCGCTGGACCGTGTATGACAACGGCAAGCGACGGCCGGCCGGCTACAAGACCGGCACGACCGACGACGCCAAGGACGTCACGGCCTTCGGCTTCGTCGCCCCGCCCACCGATCCCAAGGCACCCGCGATCGTCGTCGGCGTGTGGATGGGCAACTCGAACTCGACCCCGACCGGCGACCTGCCATCCACGATGACCTCGGCGCCCCTCTGGAACCACATCATGACCGACGCCACGAAGGGCACGCCGATCGTCGAGTTCAAGAAGCCGAGCGGCCTCGTCACCGAGACCGTCGACGCCTACAGCGGGCAGGTGCCCGGTCCCTACACGGTCAAGACCGTCAGCGAGCTGTTCATCTCGGGCACCCAGCCCAAGCAGCAGGACACCCTCCATGTCGCGACCCAGATCGACTCCGCGACGGGCCTCCTGTGGCAGGACGGCTGCACCGGGCCGCAGACGACGAAGGGCTTCCTCGACTTCAGCCACATGGAGCCGGCCTTCCCGGCCTGGCAGCAGTACACCCAGGGCTGGGCCCAGCGCGCGGCCAAGGGCTCCGGCGTCCGGGGCGGTCCCAAGAACGATCCGACGGTCTACTTCTTCGACGGCTTCCTCGTCCCGTTCGGGCGAACGTGGGGCGGCTCGTTCGCCCCGACGGACGTCTGCACCCCGGGCGGTGGGCAGACCTGCGGCCCGCCCGGCCAGCAGGGTGGCGGCGGCCCGTTCAGCACGCCCGAGCCATGCCCGACGCCGGGACCGAGCGAGCAACCGACCCCCGCGCCGACACACGGTCATCCGTCGCCGGCACCGTCCGCCAGCCCCAAGCTCCCAGTCCCGACGGTACCGCCGTGACCCTGGGCGCCGGTGGCGATCTCGCCCCGACGCCGCACATCGAACCGGTTGATCGGCCATCCCGGAGCGTCCTGGGCCGGGCCGCGCCGATCAGCCTCGGGTGAGCGCCCTCATCCGAGGGTCACGATCGTGACCCCATCCCCGCCTTCGCCCCGCTCGCCTGGGCGCATCGACTTCACGAGCGGGTGCCCGCCAGCCGCCGATCTGACCGCGTCGCGCAGCGCCCCCGTCCCGAGGCCATGGATCACGGTGACCCGCTCCAGCCCCGAGAGCGAGGCGTCCTCGAGGTAGCGCTCGAATCCCTCCAGGGCCTCGTCGACCCGAGCGCCTCGCAGGTCCAGTGACAGGGGCACGGCACGGGCGCGGCCGAGCCGCAGCGACTCGACATTCGTGCCGGCGCTCGCGCCCGCTCCGGCCTCACTCCGGCTCCCGGCAGCGGCGCCAGCGGCGACCGGCTCCCCCACCGGCTCGAGGTCGTGGGCCGGCACGCTCACGCGAAGCGATCCGGCCTCGAGGGTCACCCGGCGCCCGCCCTTCTCGATCGAGGCGATCCGGCCCTCCCAGCCGCCCACCCGGCTCCGGACGCGATCGCCCACGCTCCAGGGAATGCGCCGCGACGTCGCTGCGGCCGCGCTTCGCGAGCCGCGCGAGGCCCTGCCTGACGCGGCACCGGCCCCGGAGCGCGCGGACCCCGTCGACGTCCCGGACGTGGATCCCCCGGCGCCGAGGTCCGGATCGCCGTCGGCGGCGAGCTCGGGACCGGAATCGCCGGCCGCGTCGCCGGGTCCCTGGAGCGCGGCCGCGCGGCCGGCGGCCCGCTCGAGGACCGCGTCGATGCCCGGCGCGGTCAGCTCAGCCCGCTCGAGTGCCCGGCGCGCCGCGGTGAGCTCGTCGCGGAGCTCCGCGAGCACCCGATCCGCGTCGGCGCGGGCCTCGCGGACGACCGAATCACGCTCCCGGCGCGCGCGCCGCCGCTCCTCCTCGGCGGCTCGGAGGGCCTCCTCGGCCGCGGCCTGGGCCGTGCGGGCCCGGGCGAGCTCCTCGGTCGTCCGGCCCTCCGTCTCGCGAATGCTCGCGAGTGTCGCCTCGAAGCTTCGCTGGGTCTCGGTCAGGCGCGACCGCGCGTCGGCGACGATCGCCTCGGGCAGGCCCAGGCGCTCCGCGATCGCGAAGGCCTGCGAGCCACCCGGCAACCCGATCGAGAGGTGGTACGTCGGGCTGAGCGTCTCGAGGTCGAAGTCGACCGCGGCGTTCATCGCCCGGGCCGTGTCGTGGGCATAGGCCTTCAGCTCGGCGTAGTGGGTCGTGGCGGCGACGAGTGCGCCGCTCCGGATGAAGTGGTCCAGGAGCGCCTGCGCGAGGGCGCTGCCCTCGGTCGGGTCCGTGCCGGCACCGAGCTCATCGAGCAGGACCAGCGTGCCCGGCCCGGCCGCCTGGACGATCGAGATGATCCGCCGCATGTGCCCCGAGAACGTCGAGAGCGATTGGGCCACGGATTGCTCGTCGCCGATGTCCGCGACCACGTCACGGAAGACGGGCAGCTTGCTGCCGGGAGCCGCGGGCACATGCAGCCCGGCCTGGTGCATGAGCGCGAGGAGGCCGAGCGTCCGGAGGGTCACGGTCTTGCCGCCGGTGTTCGGACCGGTCACCACGAGCGCAGTGAAGTCACCCCCGAGCCGGACGTCGATCGGGACGACGCGGCCGGCGAGGCCGGGATGGCGTGCCGAGAGCAGGACCACCTCGGGCGCCTGGCCCGCGGGCACGGTCTCGGCACGGGTCCCATCCATGTCGGCCGCGAGCTGGGCCTTGGCCTGCCACAGGTCGAATCGGGCGAGCGCCGCAAGGGTCTCGCGCAGAAGCGCCGCGTTCGCTCCGACGAGCGCCGACAGCTCGTCGAGGATCCGCTCGACCTCCTCCTGCTCCGCCAGCTGGGCCTCGCGCCAGGCATTCCCGAGCTCGACGACCACGAGTGGCTCGATGAAGAGTGTCTGCCCGCTCCCGGAGGCGTCGTGGACGATGCCCTTCACGCGAGATCGGGCCTCGGCCTTGACGGGCACGACGTAGCGCCCGTTCCGGAGCGTGACGATCGGCTCCTGGAGGGCGTTGCCGAGCTCCGAGGCGACGAGGGTGTCGAGCCGGCGGCGGAGCCGGTCGAACGCGATCCGGACCGCGGCTCGGAGCGGCCCGAGCCGAGGCGAGGCGGTGTCGAGCAGCTCACCGGCCGGGTCGAACGAGCGGGCCAGGGTCGATCGCAGGGCCGGCACGCTGTGGAGCTGCCTGGACAGGTCGCGGAGCAGCGGGCGTCGCGTGCCGGCCAGGGCCGTCTCGAGCCGGAGCGTCGCCTCGAGGGTCGCGTGGAGCTCCACGAACTGGCCGGGCTCCAGGCGACCGCCGCGGGCCGCCCGCTCCACGGCCGGTCCGATGTCCCGCGCCCCGGCGATCCCGACTCCGGGACGCTCCTGGAGGAGCTCGCGAGCCTCGTCCGTCTCGTCCAGCCCTCTCGTGACGAGGATCGGGTCCGGCTCCGGCCGGAGGTCCTCGGCGAGGCGGCGGCTCGGGCCGAACGAGGTATGCCCGGCCAGCCGCTCGCGGACCAGCCCGAACTCGAGGATGTCGATCGAGCGGGCGTCCATGCTCGTAGCGGTCATGCCGCGGTCACGCCCGCGGCGGCACCGGTCGAGAGAGCGATGGGCTCGCGGCGTCGGCGAACCGCCAGGCGATGCTGCGCCACGGTTCGGGGGCGTAGTCGATCCCGACCCGCGGGCCGGTCGCGACACGCTCAGCCGGCAGGGCGGCATCGGCGAGCTCGAGCCGCAGGGGGGAGCTCGGATCGAGCAGGTCGCGGCCGGTGTCCAGGCGGGTGATCGACATCGCCCGGCACAGGACGCCCGGACCGCTCGCGAGGCGCCGGTCGGAGATGGCCGTCGCGGCCACGCGCCCTCGGGGCTCGCCGGCGAGGCGCGCATGGCGCATCGCGCCGAGGCCGGAGACCGGCTCGGCGGCACGGATGAGGATCGCCGCGGCCCGGCCCTCGGGCTCGGTCACGACGTTCAGGCAGTGGTACATCCCGTAGACAAGGTACACGTAGGCCACGCCCGGAGGCCCGAACATGACGGCGTTGCGGGCCGTTCGACCGAAGCGGGCATGGGAGGCCTGATCGTCGGTCCCGACGTACGCCTCGACCTCGACGATCCTGACGATCCGCGCCTCCGTGCCCGGGCCGTCATCCCGGATCAGGCGCGCCCCGAGGAGGCGGGTCGCGACCTCCGGCGTCGGGCCGGCGAGCAGCTCCCGGACGGACGGCTCCCGGCTCGTGCCAGGCTTCAGGGCCGGGCGGGGCCGGCCACCGGGCGCCCCGTCAGGCGAGGCGCCACGCCGCCAGCGCGGAGCGGAATGTCTGGACGACGTCGCTCGGGAACAGGAAGCCGAAGAGGCCGACGATCCCCGGAATCACGTGATGGCGGAGGTAGTCGGCGGTGAGCGAGCTGTTGAGCAGGTCGTGGAGGGTGCGGACCGGCGCGAACTCGCCCGCGGCGGCGCTCTGGCCGGCCGTGCTCGCGAAGTACGGGTCGGTGACGAGCAGCAGGACGATCAGCAGGAGCGCGGCCTCGAGGAGGCCAAGGACGCCGCCGAGCACCTCGTCCACCGCCGGGTAGCGGGGCAGGAGCGGCGCCGGCCGGTAGGCCAGCTGGATCCCGACGCTCAGCGCGATCCACATCGCCAGGAACAGGGCCCCGAACGCGACCATGTCGCTGTACTCGGCGGGAGCGTTCGTCCACTGCTGCGCGAGGTAGTCCCCGAGCGGCTGCCGGAGCTGGGCCGCGACGAGCAGGGCGAAGACGAGGGCGATGATGCCGAACACCCGTCGGACGATGCCCTGGACGTAGCCGACGATGAACCAGCCCACGAGGAACACGAGCGCCACGACGTCGAACGGCGTCATGTTCTCCAAGCCCCGCACCTCCGCCTTGGCCGATCCGTGGCCCGGATCGCGACCGGGCCGAACCATAGCAGCGGCCCGATCGGCGCGGCAATGGATCGAGGGTCAGGGATCGACGGTCCGGGGTCAGCTCCGGAGGCGCGCCCCGTGCTCGCGCTCGAGCGCGGCGACGACCGACCCGATCGCCGCCTCGACCTCGGACTCGGTCAGGGTCCGATCCGGGGCCGCGAAGCGCAGGCGGACGGCGAGGCTGCGCTCGCCCTCGGCCAGCGGCCGGCCCCGGTAGACGTCGAACAGGCGCACATCCGCGAGGAGCGGCCCAGCCGCCGACCGGATCGTCGCGAGGACCGGCCCGGCCTCGGCCGACGCGCCGACGATGACCGCCAGATCGCGCTCGACCGCCGGGAAGCGCGCCGGCGCGACCGCGGGCAGCGTCGCGAGGCTCCCCCCACCGAGTCCCGCGATCGACAGCTCGGCCACGACGAGCCGGTCGAGGCGGAGGTCCGCATCCGCGAGGACCCGGGGATGGAGCTCGCCGACAACGCCCCGGAGGATGTCGCCTGCGCTCACCCGCGCACTCCGACCGGGATGCAGCAGCGGCTCGTCTGTCATGGCCGCGTACCGGAGGGCGGCGAGGGCGTCCCGCCCACCGACGAGCTCGGCCACCCGCTCCACGAGGCCCTTCGCGTCGTCGACGTCGACCGCTCGGGCAGCGCGGTTCCAGGCCGGCTCCTCGAACCGCCCCGCGAGCGCGATCCCGAGCCGCCACCACTCGCGCGGCTCGTCCCCCACCTGGCCGTAGCCCTTGCCCACCTCGAAGATCGCGACATCGGCCGTGCCGCGCCGGACGTTCGAGTCCGCGATCCCGGCGAGGCTGCCGACGAGGGCCTGCCGGAGGAAGGCATGCTCCTGCGACAGGGGGTTGGTGAGCGCGATCGGGTCGCCCTCGCGTCGCGCTTCGCCGGCGGCGGGCTCGTCCGGGAACGCCCATCGGAACCGCTCGACCTCGGTCGCGGAGACGAGGGCGTGGGTCACCACTTCCGCGAGCCCGGCCCCGACGAGGCTGTCCCGGACCGCGTCGCGGACCTCGAGGGGATCCGCCCGCCAGGGCGGGAGGATCGTGTCCGGGAGCGTCGCGGGCACCTGCTCGTAGCCCCGGACGCGGGCGATCTCCTCGGCCAGATCGGCCTCGATCTCGATGTCTCGCCGCCACGTCGGGATGACCGCCACGAGGACCTCGGACGCCTCGGTCGGAACGACGCTGCCGTGCTCGCCGGCGACGATCGGCACGCGGACCGGGCCCTTCGCGGCCATCGCCCGGATGCCCACACGACCAAGGAGCCGGGCCTGCTCGCCGCGGTCGAGGTCCGTTCCCAGGAGGCGATTCACCCGCGTCGGACGGAACGGCACGGCGCGCGGCTCGGGCTCGACCGGATGGCTGTCGACGCGTCCGCGGGCCACCGACCCGCCCGCCCACGCCTGCACGAGCAAGGCCGTCCGGTCCGCGCCGATCCGGGCGAGCCGGAACTCCTGGCCCTTCTCGAACCGGAGGCTCGCTTCGGACCGCAGGGCGTAGCGGAACGCGGTCCGCCGGATGCTGACGGGATCGAAGATCGCCGACTCGATGACGACGTCGGTCGTCCCGGGACCGATCTCCGAGCCCTCGCCGCCCATGACCCCGGCGATGCCGATGGGGCCGGACGGATCCGCGATCACGAGCGTGTCCTCGGTCAGCTCGCGCTCGATGTGATCGAGCGTGACGAGCCGTTCGCCGCGCTTCGCTCGCCGGACCACGATCGTCCCCTGCCCCACCGCGCCGGCATCGAACGTGTGGATCGGCTTGCCGAGCTCGAGCATCACGTAGTTCGAGGCATCGACGACGTTGCTGACCGGGCGCTGCCCGGCCGCCATGAGCCGCATCTGGACCGCGTCGGGCGAGTGGCCGATGCGCACGCCCGAGACCCAGCGGCCGACGAAGCGCGGGCACAGCCGCTCATCCTGGACGTCGACGCGGAGGTGGTCCTCGACCCGATCGGCGGCGGCCTCGTCCACCTCGATCTCCGGCCAGCGCACGACTTGTCCCGTCGCCGCGGCGACCTCGCGGGCGATGCCGATGATCGAGAGCGCGTCGCCCCGATTCGGCTTCACGTCGACGTCGAGCACCGTGTCCCCAAACAGGTCGGCCAGCGGCCTGCCGAGCGGCGTCTCGGGCTCGAG
>DASUHU010000092.1:0-5416 GCA_036273395.1 Candidatus Limnocylindrales bacterium | reverse complement strand
GACTCGGCCAGGTTCTCGGCGCGGGCGGTGCGGGCGCCGGGGCGCGAGCCGCGATCACGGGCCTCGCCCACGACTCCCGCGACGTCCGTGCCGGGAGCCTCTTCGTGGCGATCCCGGGCGACCACGTCGACGGGCACGCGTTCGTGGCGCAGGCCGCGGCGGCCGGCGCCGCGGCAGCGATCGTCGAGCATCCCGTGGACGCGCCGATCCCGCAGCTCGTCGTCGATCGGTCGCTGCTCGCGCTCGCGACCGCCGCCGCGTGGTGGTACGAGGATCCATCGGCCGCGCTCGGGATCGTGGGGATCACCGGGACCGACGGCAAGACGAGCACGTCGCGCCTCACCGCCGCCGTCCTCGAGGCCGGCGGCTGGCGGAGCGGCATCGTCTCGACGATCGGGGGTCGAATCGGCGGCGTCGACGAAACCCGGCCGCCCCACGCCACGACTCCACAGGCCGACGACCTCCAGCGCGCGCTCGCGGCGATGCGCGCGGCCGGCGACCGCGCCGCGGTCGTCGAGACGACCTCGCACGGCCTGGCGCTCGGGCGGGTCAACGGCGTCCGCTACGACGTCGCGGCGTTCACGAACCTGACCCACGAGCACCTCGAGTTCCACGGCACGTTCGAGGCCTATCGCGAGGCCAAGCGCTCGCTCTTCAGCCGGCTCGCCATGAGCGAGGCCAATCCCGCCAAGCCATCGCCCGGCTGGCCGAGGACCGCCGTCATCAACCTCGACGATCCGACCGGGCCGCTCTTCGCGGAGACGGCTCGGGCGGCGCGAGCCCGGCTGCTGCGCTACGGTCGAGGTCGAGGTCTCGACCTCCGTCTCGTCCGGGTGCGCGACGATGGCCGGCGACTCCACGTCACGTGGGACGGTCCGGCCGGGCGGCAGCGCGTCGCGCTCCAGCTCGCGGGCCGGTTCAATGCCTACAACGCCCTCGCGGCGGCCGGCATCGGCTTCGCGATCGGGCTGGATCCCGCGGCGATCGTGGGCGGCCTCGAGGGCCTGTCGCACGTCGCCGGCCGGATGCAGCGGGTCGAGCTCGGGCAGCCGTTCGGGATCGTGATCGATTACGCCCACACGCCGAACTCGCTCGCGCTCGTGCTCGACGAGCTCGCTCCGGTGGCGAAGGCCAGGCGCGGCGAGCTCATCGCGCTGTTCGGATCGGGCGGGGAGCGCGACCGAGAGAAGCGGCCGATGATGGGTCGGGTCGCCGCGGAGCGGGCGCGCCTCGTGATCGCGACCGACGAGGATCCCCGCAACGAGGATCCGATGGCGATCATCGAGGCGATCGCCCAGGGAGCGGAGGCGGCCGGGGCGATCCGTGGCCGTTCGGTCCTCCTGATCCGAGATCGCCACGAAGCCGTCCGCGAGGCGATCCGGGCCGCTCGACCTGGCGATGTCGTGCTTCTCGCGGGCAAGGGCCACGAGCACAACATCCTCGTCGCCAACGGCGGTGAGACGCCCTGGGATGAGCGGGCCGCAGCCGAGGCCGCCCTGCGGGAGCTGGGCTACGGCGCCTGACCTCGCGGTCGGGAGCGGGCCTGGAGCGCACCCGAGCCGACCCGGCACGCTCGGGGCCCGATCGGGCCGCTGGTAGACTCGATCGACGATGGTTGCCCCGCGGACCAAGCCCGCGGCGCCGGCGGAAGGCCCGACCCGCGCGCCGCCTCGTCGCTCGAACGGGTCGACCGCGCCCACGAGCCGGCGCGCGACCGGCACGAAGGCGGCGACGACTGCCAACGGGATGAAGCCGGCGACCGCGACCGGCACGAAGTCCTCGACGGCCGACGGGACCAGGCCGCCGGGCACGAGTGGCACGAAGGCCGCGACCTCGAACGGTCGCCGCCCGCATGCGCCACCCGGGCCGCCGAGCGTCGAGACCCTCGCCGGGAACCTGCTCGAGACCATCCGCCGAGGGGACCCCGACGCCGACCTCGAGCCGATCCGGCGCGCGATCGCCTTCGCCATCGAGGCCCACGGCGACCAGAAGCGCGCCTCGGGCGAGCCCTACGTCACTCACCCGGTCTCCGCCGCCCAGATCCTGGCCGACCTCGACCTCGACCCCGTGGCCATCCAGGCCGCGCTCCTGCACGACGTCCCCGAGGACACCGAGTACGACCTGCCGGACATCGAGGATCGGTTCGGCCCGGAGGTCGCCCAGCTCGTCGACGGTGTCACGAAGCTCTCGAAGTTCAGCACCCTGACCCACGAGCAGCAGCAGGCCGAGAACATCCGGAAGATGTTCCTGGCGATGGCGGAGGACATCCGCGTCGTCCTCATCAAGCTCGCCGACCGGCTCCACAACATGCGGACCCTCGCCGCGCTGCCGGTCGAGAAGCAGGGCCGGATCGCCCGCCAGACCCTCGAGATCTACGCCCCGCTGGCCGAGCGCCTCGGGATCTGGCAGGTCAAGTGGGAGCTCGAGGATCTCGCGTTCAAGGTCCTCGAGCCGGAGCGATTCCGCGAGCTGGCGAAGCTCCTGGACACCCGGCGCAAGGCCCGCGAGTCGTACATCGAGCGGGCGATCGACGAGCTTCGGCCGCGGCTCGAGGCGGCCGGGATCAAGTCGGACCTCCAGGGTCGCCCGAAGCACATCTACAGCATCTGGAAGAAGATGCAGCGCAAGGGCGCCGAGTTCGGCGAGATCTACGACGTCTACGCGATCCGGATCCTCGTCGACGACGTCCGCGACTGCTACGCGGCCCTCGGCATCGTCCACGCCCTGTGGCGCCCGATCCCGGGCCAGTTCGACGACTACATCGCCGTCCCGAAGAACAACCTCTACCAGTCGCTCCACACCGCGGTCATCGCGCTCGACGGCAAGCCCCTCGAGATCCAGATCCGGACCCACGCGATGCACCAGGTGTCCGAGGTCGGGATCGCGGCCCACTGGCGCTACAAGGAAGGCTCCAAGGCCGAGCGCGACTACGACGCCAAGCTGGCCTGGCTGCGGCAGCTCATGGACTGGCAGCGCGACGTCAGCGACGCGACCGAGTTCGTCGAGGGCATCAAGCTCGACATCTTCCAGGACCAGGTCTTCGTGTTCACGCCGAAGGGCGACATCAAGGACCTGCCGGCCGGCGCGACGCCGCTCGATTTTGCCTACCGGATCCACACCGACGTCGGCCACCGGACGATCGGGGCGAAGGTCAACAACCGCCTCGTGCCGCTCGACTACCGCCTGAAGAACGGCGACATCGTCGAGGTCGTCACGACGAAGGCCAGCCACGGCCCGTCGCGCGACTGGATGAACGTCGTCCGGACCTCCCACGCTCGGGAGAAGATCCGGCAATGGTTCAAGCGCCAGGAGCGTGACGAGAACATCGTCCAGGGCCGCGAGTCCCTCGATCGCGAGCTCCGGCGGCTCGCCCGGACCTCGACCGCGGCGGTCGGCCAGGAGCGGCTGCTCGAGGTTGCGAGGCAGTTCAACCACGACTCGCTCGACGACTTCTATGCCGCGGTGGGCTACGGCGCGATCGGCGCGCAGTCGGTGGTCATGCGGCTCGGGGTCGTCGACGACACCCAGCTCACGCTCCCGACCGTCGCGCCCGCGCCCCAGCCGGCGAAGGCCGGCGGCGTCCGGGTCAAGGGCGTCGGGGACCTTCTGGTCCGATTCGCCCGCTGCTGCCACCCGATCCCGGGCGACCCGATTCAGGGTTTCATCACCCGGGGCAAGGGCGTGACCGTTCACCTTCGGACCTGCCCGACGATCATCAACGAGCGCGAGGTCTCGCGGCTCATCGAGGTCGAGTGGGACGCCGCGCCGACCCAGACCTACCCGATCGCGATCCGGGTCGAGGCCTACGACCGAACCGGGCTCCTGTCCGAGATCACCCAGGTCGTGGCCGAGGCCAAGGTCAACATCGTCGCCGCGAACGTCTCCGTGAACCCAGACCACACGGCCCTCGTCCGGGCCACGCTCCAGGTGGCCTCGCTCAGCCAGCTCGCCCGCGTCCTCGCCCGGCTGGAGCAGCTCAAGGACGTCATCGCGGTCTCGCGCGACCTGGGCTCGTAGCGGGCTCGGCGCGTCGGGGACGTCCAGGAGGAGGTCGCGGTGCGGCTGTTGTTCGGGATCCAGGCGCCGGCGTGGCTGGTGGCGATCGCCGGAATCGTCGTCGTGGCGCTCGGCTACGCCCGCGGCAACGTCCTCGCGATGGTCATCGGCGTGGCCGTCGTCGTCGTCGCCGCTGTCCGCCAGTTTCTGCTCTGAACCCGCCCGACCTCATGCGCTGATCGCCGGGTGGCCGACCTCTCGACGTTCCAGATCCTCGCGCTCCTCGCGCCGCTCGTGGTGATCGAGCTCGCGCTCAAGCTGATCGCGTTCTTCGACATCGAGAAGGACGAGCGCCGCGTCCGGGGCGGGAACAAGATCGTCTGGGCCCTGATCATCCTGCTGGTCAGCCTCTTCGGGCCGCTGCTGTACCTGCTCCTCGGTCGCATCGAGGACTGAGGGAGGCACCGCCGCGACGCACGACGCGGCGACGCACGACGCGGCGACGCACGACGCGGCGACCGCCCACCGACGCGAAGTCACCCCGACACACGGTGACGTAGCGTCCTCCCGCCGCCAGTGGGGCCGGCGAAGTCCCATCAGGCGCCGATGGGGTGCGACGTATCGGCGGGTGCGCGCCGATTGGCCGGCACGCTCGATCACCCGCCGCTGGTGTGCGATCTATCCAATGGCGGGCCATGCCGCTTGACGACATCTCCCTCAGCGTCCGATGGAGTGCGAAGGCGAGGGATCGGCCGCTTCGGATCCCCGGAGGTAGGCCGTCGCACGCGGCGGACCGGCGTCGACGAGTGGATAGTTCGCGCCCCATCGGCAGATGACAGAAAGAGCAAGCCCGAGATCGCCCTCGCGCTTGGTTCTCGCAGCCACGCACGAAGCCGGCTTCCTCGATCGGGAAATGCCCGCGCGAGCACGAGCGCGTGGCGGGACACGTGGCGCCTGGGGGTGGCCCCGTCCGGGAGGATGAGCAGCCGACATACGACCACCGGCCGCTCGCCGAACCGTTCCTTGGCGAGCTGGACCGCGATCCGAGCCTTGACGTCGAGCCGACGAACCGTTTCCTCGACCGAGATGAGCGCGGTCTTTAGCTCCACGACGAGAACGATCCTCGCCGCGGCATGCCACGCGAGCAGATCGATCGATCCCCGATCACCGAAGACGTTGAACGAGACCTCGGGAAGAACCGTCCAGCCGTGCCGCTCGAGCCACGCCACCGCGAGGTCGGCGAGCGAGGCGTGGTCGCGGTCGATGAGCCGGTCCAGCTCCCCGCCGCGCCACCGAACCTGAAGGAGAACCTCGGCATCGAAGACCGCGAGCATCCGCCGGACCGAGCCCACGGTCATGCCATCGATGCGCCCGCGCTCGAGGCGCGAGACCAGGTCGTGGCTCAGGCCGGCCCGGTCGG
>DASUHU010000091.1:0-3198 GCA_036273395.1 Candidatus Limnocylindrales bacterium | reverse complement strand
GTGCTCGTCGGCTTGCCGGCGACGCTCGCCTCCTTGGCCTTGTCGATCGCCTCTCGAACGCCGTAGCAGAAGCCGGTCCGCTTCGCGATGCGGATCTCGGCGACGGTTCCCATGTCGGCTCGAGTATCGCACGGGTCGCCCGCGCGACCCGACGGCCGGACCCGGATCGAGCTCAGGCGGGAGCGGCCTCGCCCTCGGTCGACTCGTTCTCCGTCGACGTCTCGGCCTCGACGTCCGCCGCGTAGACGCCCCGCTGGCGCGGCGGGAGCAGCTCGGCGATGCGAGTCATGATCAGGCGGGTGGCGGCGGCGTTCGCCTCGCGACGGGACATCGATTCGAGGCCCGGGATCTCGTCGGCGACTCGGAAGGGCGTGCCCCAGCGGACCGTCACGGACCGACCGTACCTCGGGATGGTCCGGCCCTTGGGCCAGGCGAGGTCGCTGTCGACGATCGCCACCGGCATGACCGGCGCGCCGCTTCGGAGCGCGAGCACGGCGGCTCCCTCGCGGACGGGCTGCAGGGCGCCGTCGACGCTTCGCGTTCCCTCGGGAAAGATCGCCAGCACGTTGCCGGCCTCGAGGATCCGGTTCGCCGTTCGGAACGCGTCGAGGTCCGCGGCCTCCCGATCGACCGGGTGGATCGGGACCATCCGGAAGAACGGACCGAGGACGGGCATCTCCACGAGCTCGCGCTTGCCGATCCAGTTCACGGCTCGCCCGAGCCGGCCGTTCAGGAACGCCCCGATCAGCACGGGATCCGCGCTCGAGGCGTGGTTGCCGGCGACGATGACGGCGCCGCTCCGAGGCACGGCATCGGGATCGCCCTCGACGGTGATCCGCAGGATCGAGCGGGCCAGGGATCGGAGGATCGCGCTCCCGAACCGGCGGGGCACGGTCATCCGGCTGTCGATCGGGGTCGGCTTCGGCGGCGGCCGCCGAGGGCGGGCCGCTCGCCCGCCCGTGTGCGTGCTCGCTCTCGCAGCCACGGCCTTCGGGCCGAGCGTCGCCTCGCGGGCGCGAATCGCGTCAACGACGAGACCGACCGTCGTCTCGAAGGCGTTGCCGTCGGTCCGGATCACCACGGCATCCGCGGCGGCGCGGAGCGGCGCCACCGGCCGATCCGAGTCGAGCCGGTCGCGCCGCCGGAGCTCCACGAGCGTCTCCTGGCCGGCCGGCGAGTCGAGCGTCTCGCCGCGTTCCTCGGCCCGGCGCCGAGCCCGCTCCTCGACGGAGGCGTCGAGGTAGAGCTTGAGGTCCGCGTCCGGCAGCACGACCGTGCCGATGTCGCGGCCGGCCATGATGATCCGGCCACCTTCGACGATCGCCCGCTGCCGGTCCATGAGCGCCTCGCGGAGCTCGGGGACCCTCGAGTAGGCCGAGACGGCGTTGTCAACATCGGGCCCGTGCACCTCGATCGTCTCGTCGACGCCGTCAACCGCAACGTGCGCGAGCCGCCCGTCGCCGACGTCCAGGAGCTGGACTTCCGGCACGAGGGCCACGAGCGACGCCGGGTCAGCCGCCGACACGCCGCGGCGCATCGCGAGCCACGTCAGCGCCCGATACAGGAGCCCCGTGTCGCAGAAGCGGTAGCCCAGCCGAGCCGCGGCCGTCGCACCGACGCTCGACTTGCCCGATGACGCGGGCCCATCGAGGGCCACGATCAGGGCTCGGTCACTGGCACTCGGATGGGCTGCCCGCTCCGAGCCCATCGACGTCGCGGTCACCGGCCAAGGATACTGACGCGAGCTGGTCGTTCGGATGGGGAGGACGCATGGAGTCGTTGCCGGCGTTCGTTGCGGGGGTGGTCGTCGGGCTCGTGCTCGCCGGCGCGGTCGCGTGGATCCGGCGCGGCTCGGTGACCGATCTCGAGGGTCCGACGGGCTCAGGCCAGACGGGCTCGGGCCAGCCGATGCCGATGGTGGCGGTCGATCCACCCGCCGAGGGGGCCTCCCCGTTGGCGGCCATGGCTCCGGGATCTGCCTTCGAGCAGACCACCCGCGGGTTCCGGAGCACGAAGACGATCATCCGCCGCGTCGGGGCCAGGCTCGACCCGAGCGGCCGGCTGACGATCGATGTCGACGGCCAGACCTACCACCGCCTCGAGGATGTCCCGGACGCGGCGACCCGCGAGCAGGTCCGCGCAGTCCTCGCCGCCGTGCCGGCACAGGTCCAGGACCCCGACAAGCGCGCCAGGGTCGAAGCGGAGCTGGAGCTCGCCGGCATCGAGGACGCCCCGCCGCACGAGGACCCGGCGGCCGCGAACCCGTCCTCGGCCGAGAGCGCGTCGTCGGCCGAGAGCGCGTCGTCGGCCGACAACCCCGCGGGGGCTACGCCACCTCCCGCTTGATCGTGAGGCCGCCCAGGATGACGAACAGGATCGCGATCCCTGCGAGGATCGCGAGGTCGGCCTGGACCGTCGAGCTCGACAGGTCCGCGCCCTTGAGCATCACCGCCCGGAGGGCGTCGACGGCGTAGGTCACGGGCATGACGTGGGCCACCGCCTGGAGGATCGAGGGCAGCTGGTCGATCGGCCAGAACACGCCCCCGAGCAGGCCCTGCGGGACGATGACGATCGGGATGAACTGGACGACCTGGAGCTCGGTCCGGGCGAACGTCGAGAGGAAGATCCCGAGATTGACCGCCCCGATCGCGAGCAGCAGCGCGACGACGAAGGTCAGGATCGGGCTGCCCGCCGACTGGACGTCGAGCCCGATCGTGAACGCCCCGATCGGCCCGATCGCCGGGACGTCGATCCCGCCCAGGACGTAGGCCGTGAGCAGCACGACCTGGATCGTCGCGAAGGCGCTGAACCCGAGGCTGTAGCCGAGGACGATCTCGCTCCGGGTGACCGGCGTCGCGAGGAGCCGCTCCAGCGTGCCGCCGACCCGCTCCCGCAGGAAGCTGATCCCGGTCAGCACGAACACGAAGAAGTACGCGAACAGCCCCAGGAACACCGGCGCCAGGACGTCCAGCTGGTCGGCGCTCGGGGAGAGGTAGACGGTCTCGCGCTGGATCGCCGGCGCGAGGGCAACGCCGGATCCAGGCGGTGCGAGGGCGCTCGCGGCGCCAGCGAGCAGGCCCTGCAGGGCCGCGAGATCGCCGCTCTCCGCGGCCGGGTCCGTGCCTTCCGTGATCACCGTCAGCGTCGGCCGACCGGTGGGCTGGAAGTCGCCGGCGAGCGACGCCGGCAGGACGATCA
>DASUHU010000090.1:0-2148 GCA_036273395.1 Candidatus Limnocylindrales bacterium | reverse complement strand
GGCCGCCGCTGCTCGCCGACCTCGGCCTCAGCGGGGCCATCAGCGACGCCGCGCAGCAGGTCGGCAACATCATCGGCGTGGCGGTCGCGGTCGAGCTCGACGACGGGCTCGACGAGCTGCCCGAGACCGTCGAGATCGTGATCCTGCGGGTGATCCAGGAGGCGCTCCAGAACGTGCGCAAGCACGCCTCGGCAAGCTCCGTCCGGATCCGCGTCGTCCGCGAGAAGGACGTCTGGACCGTCGAGATCCGCGACGACGGCCGGGGCTTCGACCCCGACGCGACGCCCGTCTCGGGCCGCCGCAACTTCGGGCTCCAGTTCATGCGAGAGCGCGCCGACCTGATCGGCGCCCGATTCGAAGTACGATCCCGCCCGGACCTCGGTACCGTGGTGCGGATGGCCGTCCCAGCCGGAGTGGAGGACAGCTGATGACCGACACGGACACGTCGGATCGCCGACGGGGGGCCAGCGTGGCGGACCGCATCCGAATCCTGATCGTCGATGACCATGCCCTCTTCCGGGCGGGTCTCGCGGGCGTGCTCCAGCACGAGAAGGACTTCGAGGTCGTCGGTGAGGCGGCCGACGGCCGATCCGCGATCGAGGCCTCGAACGCCCTGTCCCCGAACATCGTGCTGATGGACCTCTCGCTGCCCCAGCCGGGCGGCATCGAGACGACCCAGCGGATCCGGCGCGAGCTGCCGGCGACCGCGGTCGTCGTGATGGCCCAGGACGAGGACGAGGAATCGCTCTTCGCCTCGATCAAGGCCGGCGCCGCGGCGTTCCTGATCAAGGACGTCAGCCCCGACGACCTCGTCACGATCATCCGGCGGGTCTCGAAGGGCGAGTTCCTCATCAACGACAAGGTCTTCTCGAAGCCGGCCGTCGCCTCGCGCGTCCTCAAGGAGTTCCGCGAGCTGGCCGTGTACGGCCAGGAGGCCCAGCCGATCTTCGCGCCGCTGTCGCCGCGCGAGGTCGAGATCCTCGACAACATCGCCCAGGGCATGACCAACAAGCAGGTCGCCTACGCCCTCTCGATCAGCGAGCAGACCGTCAAGAACCACATGAGCTCGATCCTCCGGAAGCTCGCCGTGAACGACCGGACCCAGGCCGTCGTGTACGCGATGCGCCAGGGCTGGATCAAGATGCCGGAGGACTGAGGTCCTCCGGAACGCGCCGGTCCCCGCAGCCCGTACGCCGGAGGAGCTGTCCGGCCGATTCGTCGCGGAAGCGGACGCGGTCCAGAGCGAGATCGACGAGATCGAGCTCCTGATCTCCCAGGCGAAGACCGAGGCCGGCCGCCACGAGTCGCGTCGCGCCACCGCCGCCGACAAGCTCGCCGCCGCCGCCGACAAGCTCGCCCTCGCGGCGGGCGGCAGCGCGAACTCCAAGGAGGTCGCGGAGGCCGCGAACTCGCTCGTGAACGTCGCCCGCAAGGCGGCCCTCATGGAGGCCCAGATCGACCTCCTCGAGGGCAAGCGCAAGTCCGTCGGGCGGCTCCACCAGGCGATCCTGGAGCACGCCAATAACGTCCGCGCCCTGTCCGGCTCGAAGGGCTCGGCGGGCGGCGACGGCGAGGACGGCGAGAAGCCCGGGATGGAGAACCTCGGCCAGCTCATGGACTCCGGGGTCATGCCGCCGGCCGTCTCGCGCCTCGTGCTCGCGGCCCAGGAGGACCTCCGGCGCGAGATCGCCCGCCAGATGCACGACGGGCCGGCCCAGTCGCTGACGAACATCGTCCTGCAGGCGCAGATCGTGGAGCGCCTGCTCCAGAAGGACCCCGAGCAGGCGCCGCCCGAGGTGGAGGCGCTCGTCGGGATGGTCCAGCGGACCCTCGAGGCCACGAAGACCTTCATCTTCGACGTCCGGCCGATGGTCCTCGACGACCTCGGCCTCGTGCCGACGTTGCGCAAGTCCACGCGCGATCGCGGCGCGCGTGCCGGCGTGAAGGTCGATTTCGAGTCCGTGGGCGTCGACCGGCGCCTGCCGATGGAGCTCGAGTCCGGCCTCTTCCGGATCATCGACGAGGCCCTGGCGGCCCACCTGGCCGCGAAGCCCGAGACGCTCATCCTGCGGATGGACTGGACCGACAAGGTCGAGGTCGAGATGACCGCGAGCAAGATCGCGGTCGCGGTGGAGGCGCCGGACCTCC
>DASUHU010000089.1:0-2287 GCA_036273395.1 Candidatus Limnocylindrales bacterium | reverse complement strand
GGGGACCGTCACGCCGGACACGTTCGTCGTGGATCGCGCCACCGGGGCCGTCGCGGAGCACACCCTCGGCGACGACGCGGAGCGGCCCCTCGATCCGGCGTCGCTCCGGGCCCTGGTCGACCTCGTCCTCCGGGTCGAGGTCGGGTTCGGCGCCCCGGTCGACGTGGAGGCCGCGATGACGAACCGCGAGTGGTACCTGCTCCAGGCCCGCCCGATCACGACCAGCGTCCCCGCGGTGCGCCCATGAGCCACCTGCGCCCGAGCCGCCGTCCAGCCGAGAGGGTGCGATGACCGCCGAATCCACGGAGACCACCGAGACCACCGAGACGCCGATCGTCGGGGTCGGCCCCGACTTCCCGGTCGTGTTCGAGGACCCTGCTCACGCCCGGCTGACCTGGGAGTGGGACGACATGCACATGCCGTTCGCCAACACCCCGCTGGCCGCTGACTGGACCCGGGTCTGTGGCCAGGGCTTCGGGGCCTGGAAGGAGGGCCTCGAGGCCGAGCTGCCCGCGCGGACCCTCACCGCGATCTGGAACGGGTATGCCTATTTCGCCTTCGATCCCGGCGCGACCGGCGCCGAGCGCGAGGCCCACGTGGCCCGCTCGACCGAGATCTTCCGGGCCCACATCGAGGTCGCCGACGTCGAGTGGCGGGACCGCTTCCTGCCCGAGCTTCGCGCGATCTACGCCGCGCAGGATGCGACTCCGGTCGACGACCTGCCGCCAGAGGACGCGGCCGAGGCGTGGGAGCGGGCGTGGGCGGGCGCGGGGCGGGCCTGGCGGATCCACTTCATCGCGATCAACGGGCCGTACCAGGTCCTGGACGACCTCGCCGACCTCTACGAAGCGGCCGTGCCGGGCGCGGCGCCGGGCGAGTCGCTGCGGCTGATCCAGGGCCAGCGCCACGAGCTCCTGGACATCGAGCTCGGGATGGAGCGACTCACCGAGCTCGCCGCTGGGCTGCCGCATGTCGCGGCGGCCCTCCGCTCCGGCACCCGCGACCTCCTCACGCTCTCGAAGGTCCAGGGCGGCGGCGCCTTCGCCGACGCAGTCCAGGAGTTCCTCTCGGTCCACGGCCACATGGGCCAGAGCGTCGACGACCTGACGATCCCATCGTGGTCCGAGGCGCCCGAACGGCTGGTCGCCGAGGTCGCGAAGCGGCTCGACCATCGACCCGAATCGGCCGAGGCCCGTCGCGAGCGGCTCGCCCGGGAGGCCGACACGCTCGCGGACCACGTCCGCACGCGGCTCGCCGACCGGCCCGACGAGCTGGCGCGCTTCGAGCACCTGCTGGAGCGGTCCCGCGCGATCGGCCCGATCACGGAGACCCACAACTACTGGATCGATCGGGGGTCGCAGTCGCACCTGCGGCGCCTGGTCATGCGGTACGGCGCGCGACTCGCGCGGGAGGGCGTGATCGACCGACCGGATGACGTCTTCTACCTGACCCGGGGCGAGGTCCCCGGGCTCCTCCGGACGGGCGAGGACCGGCGCGCGGCGGTCGCCGAGCGGCGGGCGCTCCACGAGCGGCAGCGCGCGACCCCGCCGCCGCGGTACGTCGGCAAGGCCCCCGACGCGCAGAAGCCGCGCGATCGCTTCGACGGCGAGCGCGTCGACTCCGACGAGGCGGGCGTCCTCAAGGGAACGGGCGCGTCCGCGGGCGTCGTCCGCGGTCCAGCTCGGGTGGTCCTGTCCTCGGCCGAGTTCGATCGGATCCTGCCCGGCGATGTCATCGTCTGCCCCTCGTCGAACCCGTCGTGGGTGCCGGTCTTCACGATCGCCGCGGGGCTCGTGACGAACACCGGTGGCGTGCTCTCGCATGCGGCCGTGGTGGCGCGCGAGTTCGGGCTGCCGGCGGTGGTCGGCGTGCAGGGTGCGACGACCTCGATCCCGGACGGGCGAACGATCGAGATCGACGGGACGGCGGGCACCGTCACGCTCCTCTGATCCGTGGCCGACCTCGCGGGCCGTGGCTGACCTCGCGCGCCGTGGCTGACCTCGCGACGAGCGCGGCCTCCGCGGCGCAGCCCGTCTCGCCGCGTGGCCGACTCCTGACCGCGGTCATGGTCGGGGTCGCGAGCGGCGCGATCCTCGTGCCCCTCAACTCGACGATGCTCGCGGTCGCGCTGCCCGGGATCATGGGCGAGTTCGGGCTCGGGGCGAGCACCGTCACGTCCCTCGTGAGCCTGTACCTCGGGTCCGTGGCGATCGCGCTGCCCGTGGCGGGCACGCTCGGCGACCGGCTCGGCGCGCGACGGGTGTTCCTCGTCGGCGTCGCGGGCTTC
>DASUHU010000088.1:0-3452 GCA_036273395.1 Candidatus Limnocylindrales bacterium | reverse complement strand
GGTCGCGGTCGGGGCCGTCTTCCTGTGGCTCGGCAACTACAGCCTCGCGGTGATGTTCGTCATCCTGGCCGCCTCGCTGATCTTCGGCGTGACGATGACCCTGCCGATCGGCGGCGCCGACATGCCCGTCGTGATCAGCCTGCTCAACAGCTTCACCGGCACGGCCGTCGCGATGGCCGGGTTCGTGCTGGACAACATCGCCCTCGTGATCGGCGGCGCGCTCGTCGGCGCCTCAGGCGCGATCCTCACGAAGCTCATGGCGGATGCGATGAACCGCTCGGTGATCAACATCATGATCGGCGGATTCGGCGGCGGCGAGGGCACGACGGCCGTGACCGGAGCCGAGGGTGGCTCGGTCCGCGAGATCGGCGTCGATGACGCCGCGATCCAGCTCGCCTACGCCCAGTCGGTGATCGTCGTCCCGGGCTACGGCCTTGCGGTCGCCCAGGCCCAGCACGCGGTCCGCGAGCTGGCGGACCTGCTCGAATCGCGCGGCGTCGACGTGAAATACGCCATCCACCCGGTCGCGGGCCGGATGCCGGGCCACATGAACGTCCTCCTGGCCGAGGCGAATGTCCCGTATCCCCAGCTTCGGGAGATGGAGGAGGTCAACCCCGAGTTCGAGCGGGCCGACGTGGCCCTCGTCGTCGGGGCCAACGACGTCACCAACCCGGCTGCGCGCCGGTCCGGGACTCCGGTGTCCGGCATGCCGATCCTCGACGTCGACCACGCCAAGTCGATCATCGTCATCAAGCGCTCGATGGGCCGCGGCTACGCCGGCATCGACAACGAGCTCTACACGAACCCCAAGACCGGGATGCTGTTCGCCGACGCGAAGGACGGCCTGGCCTCGCTGACCGCGGCCGTCAAGGCCCTGTGATCGGGAGCCCGCCGCGCGCGCCGCTCGGCGTCCTGGGATCGGTCGCGACGCTCGCCGTCGCCGTCGCCATCGGGGCGTGCTCCGGCAGCCCGATCGTCCCGACGGCGACGTTCATCCCCGGCGAGGCCTCCGAGACTGCGTCCGGAGCGCCATCGGCCCCGGCCACGCTCGAGCCGCCCTCGCCGGAGCCAAGCGTCGCGGCGCCGACGCCTGCCGGCGGCGGCCCAACCCCGGCCGCGACGTCGACGGGTGGCGGCGGAACGACGGGCAGCCAACCGCCGGCGAGCGTCCAGCCGGCGGTGACCTCGTTCTCGATCGTCCACTCGGCCAGCTGCACGAGCACCAACGGGACGTCGAGCGTCGGCCAGATCCACCTGAGCTGGAAGGCCGTCGGGACGAGCGGCGTCCGCCTCTCGATCGACCCACCGTCAGCGGACGTGGCGTACGACTACGGGTACGCGGACTACCCGGCGACGGGCTCGGCCGAGGTCCCGTTCGCCTGCGGCGCCCCGAACCGCGACAGCAAGGGCGCCTACCACCTGTACGTGCTGACCACGCTGCATGACTCGGGCTACGCGATGTACCGCTACGCCAAGGTCTACGAGGCGACCCCCGCCGCCTCGTAGCCCTGACGCGAAGCCGCGGCCGCGGTCTAGGCGACCGTCAGCGTGCCCTCCATGAACCCACTCTTGGCCGCCATGGCGGTCCCCCAGCCGGTGGGGCCATCGCCGCACGGGTCGAAGCAGCGCCAGGCGAATGTGCCGGCAGCACCCGTGTGGATGACGAACGTCACGCGCGACTGCGCGGCAATCGGGACGTTGAGGCCGAGCCCCGGGACCGTGAATGTGTGCGACACGGCCTTCGGGTCGAGCGTCGAGATCGCCTTCGTGGGGCCGGCGCTGCCATTCGGATCGGCCGGGTCGATCGGGGTCACCTGGACGGTGTCAGCGACGGTGCCGCTCACCGAGGCGTACTGCTTCATGTCGGCCGGCAACGCGGTCGCGTCATCGAAGTTCGTGATGGTGACGACCACGGTCGAATTCGCCGGCAGCGTCGGGTTCGACGGGACGTAGGCGGGGAACTCGGTGTGCCCGATCATGTCGCCGGTCACGATCGTGAGGTTGAGGTAGCTCACGGCGCCCGTGGACACGGCCGCGGCGGCACCGGCCCCCCCGCCTGACATTCCGGCCATGCCCGGCATGTCGGCCATCGAATCGGGGCTCGACGTCGACGCGACCGGGGCGGCTGCCTGGGCGGCGCCATCGCCGGCAGCGGTGGGCGCCAAGGTCCAGACCGGTGATGCCGACCGGCTACCCGAGCATGCTGCCAGGGCCACGGCGGTGATGGTCGCGAGCGCGATCCCGCGAACCTGGGGATGTGGACGCATAGGAGACGCTCCCTTGGCTCGACCGAGGCTGCGCTCGGTGTTGCCGCAGACGGTCGCGCTCCGCGGTCGCACGGGGACGGGCCGATCGGCCCCACCTCGGCAGGCCGAACGCCCCCTCATTCCGCGCCTCAGCGAGTCGAATGACCCGGGCGTTCACCCAGGTCGGCTGAAGACCACGTGGGCGACGCCGCTCGGTGAGGGACTGATCTCGATCTCGTAGTCCCCCTCGAGCCCCTCGAGCCCATCCCACAGCCGGACGCCCCGACCGAGCAGGATCGGGACGACGACGACGTGCATCTGGTCGACGAGACCCGCCGCGAGGAACTCCCGCAGCATCGTCACGCCGCCGCCGAGGCGGACATCGAGGCCGTTCGCCGCAGCCCTGGCCATCTCGAGCGCCTCGGCCGGCGGCGCATCGACGAAGTGGAAGGTCGTGCCGCCCTCCATCTCGATCGAGGGCCGGGTGTGGTGGGTCAGGACGAAGACCGGCGTGTGGAACGGCGGGTTCGAGCCCCACCAGCCCGTCCAATCGGGATTCTCGTGCCAGCCCGGATAGCCGAACTTGCCCGCGCCCATGATCTCGACGCCGATCCCCCGGTCGAAATCCCGGACGAACGCGTCGTCGATCCCGCGACGGCCACCGGGCTGGCCGACCATCTCGTGCCACCAGCGGGTCCCGGTCATCCACTCGTGCAGCCGCTCGCCGGCGTGACCGAACGGCGCCTCGAGGCTCAGCCCTTCGCCCGTGCCGAAGCCATCGAGCGAGATCGAGAAGTGCTGGACGCGGGTCCGTGACATGGCTCGTGCTCCTTGTCCCGGGAGGCTGGCTGTCCCCCGAGGCTAGTCCATTCGGCCGTCAGTCGGCCCTCAGTCAACCGTCGTGAGGTCCGCGACCGACGCGCCGAGGGCCGCGACGAGATCGGCCGGCGCGAGGTGCAGGTTCACCCCGCGAGCACCGCCTCCGACCGACACCACGGCCTCCGACATCGCCGAGGCGTCGACGATGACCGGCCACGCGCGGGTCGCACCGAACGGCGTGATCGTGTACCGGACGTAGCCGGTGACGCTTCGGGCCTCCTCGGCGTCGGGCAGCGTGACCCGGTTGACGCCGAGGTGGGCCCGGAGATTCGGCCAGTCGAACCGGCGGCCGGCGGGCACGAGCACGAACAGGTAGTCGTCCGCCCC
>DASUHU010000087.1:0-3424 GCA_036273395.1 Candidatus Limnocylindrales bacterium | reverse complement strand
GCCTTCGCCGAGCCTTCGTCCATCGTGAACCGCAGCCTGCCCCAGTCGACCGAGGCGCCGAGGCCGCGCTGCTGGTTGAGCATCACCTCGCGGGTCGCGTTGATGAACTGCCACATCCGCTCGAGGTAGCGCTCACGCCCGAGCGATTCGCGGGTCTCGCCTTCCGCCGCGATGAGCTTGTCGAGGACGTACTGCGCGGCGATCGAGGCGTGGTCAAGGCCCGGCAGGAACAGCGCCGGGTGACCCTGCATCCGGGCGTGCCGGATGAGGAGGTCCTCGACCGCGGTCCGCTGGGCGTGGCCGAGGTGGAGCGAGCCGGTGATGTTCGGCGGCGGCTGGATGATCGTGAACGGCGCCAGGCCATCGACCGGTCGCGCGCCGCGACCGTCGGGCGCGAAGACGTCGGCTGCCAGCCAGCGCTCGTAGATCCCGGCTTCGAAGTCGGCCGGCACGTACGCCTTGGGCAGCTCTGTTCGCGGTTCGCTCGATGTCTTCGCCTGGGTCGCCATCTCGCTCGCGGAACCTCCGCTCCCGGAAATCAACGAACCCGCTCGTCCAGCGGACGAACGGGTCGTGGTACCACCTGCTGGTTCGGTTCCGGTCCCGGCCCGCTCATCGCGGCCGGGTTGATCCGGAGCCCTCTCGGCGCGCTATCGGGCGCCGGCCGCACGGCTCGCGAGCGACCTTCGCGCCCATCTCCCCGCGCGGCTCGCACCGTCCCGCGCTCGCTTCGGGGCCGAGTGGGCGTTACTCCTCTCGGTCGTCGCCGTGAGGGCCGGAGTGTAGCAGCCCGATCTCCCGGCCCGCGGCGAGGAGCCAGTCGACCGCGCCGAGGGCGATCGGGAGCGCCCCGGCGATGACGAACCAGATCCCGTACACGAGCCCGAGGCCGGCGACGGCGAGCCCGAACCCGATCCAGAGCGGGGCGACGCTGCCCGTGGGCACGGGCCCGCTCGCGTCGCCGAGGGGACCTTCGACGTCCCCCACCGCGTCGTCGATCGTGAACCCCCGGGTCCCGTGCCAGATGAGCGCGAACGCGGCGCCCGTTGCCAGCCCGAAGCCGCCGAGCAGCACCGTCCCGGTGATGTCGTAGCTGACGAACCAGTAGACCGCGGCGATGAAGAAGCCGTAGGCCGAGACGCCGGCAAAGAGCCTGACCTCGTTGGCCTGGAGGCCACCGATCCGCCGGATCACGGGCCCGCTCCCGAGGCCGGGCTCGGAGCCGTCGACGGTCCGCGGCGGGCGCGGTCGTCCGGGACGTCGGCCGCGTGTCGAGCGTCGAAGACGGGCCGCTCGGAGCGGATCGGGGGCAGGCGGTCGAAGTTGTGCGTCGGGGGCGGCGAGCTCGTGGCCCACTCGAGCGAGTTCGCCTCCCATGGGTCCGCGGGAACGGTGGCGGGCTTCCGCAGCGCGACGACGACGGCCACGAGGAACGGGATCGTCCCGAGGCCCAGGATCAGCGCGCCGATCGTCGAGACGAGGTTGAGCGTCGCCCACTGCGGGTCGGCCGGGTAGTCCGCGATCCGGCGCGGCATGCCGAGCAGCCCGAGCTCGTATTGCGGGACGAACGTCACCGCGAAGCCGACGATCCATGACAGCCAGTGCAGCCGGCCCAGGCGCTCGTCGAGGAAGCGGCCGGTGATCTTCGGGAACCAGAAGTAGACGCCGGCGAAGGCCCCGAAGACCGTCCCGCCGATGAGGACGTTGTGCATGTGGGCCACGACGAAGTAGGTGTCCTGGGCCTGGAAGTCGAGCGGCGGCGACGCGACCATCACGCCGCTGATCCCGCCCACGGTGAAGACGTAGATCAGCCCGACGCACCACAGCAGCGGCACCGACAGGCGGATCGCGCCGCGCCACATCGTCGCGATCCAGTTGAAGATCTTGATCCCGGTCGGGACGGCGATGAAGAACGACACGATCGAGAAGAACGCGAGGTTGATCGCCCCCGTCGTGAACATGTGGTGGGCCCAGACGCCCATCGACAGGCCCGCGATCGCGACGAGGGCGAGGACCATCGAGCGGTACCCGAACAGGGGCTTGCTCGAGAACACCGGCACGATCTCCGACACGATCCCGAACGCCGGCAGGACCACGATGTAGACCTCGGGATGGCCGAAGAACCAGAACAGGTGCTGCCACAGGATCGGGTCGCCGCCCCGGGCGGGATCGAAGAAGGAGCCCCCGAGGTGCCGGTCGATGAACAGCATCGCCAGCGCGGAGGTGATCACCGGGAAGGTGAACAGGATCAGGATCGAGGTGACGATGATCGCCCAGGTGAACAGCGGCAACCGGAACATCGTCATGCCCGGCGCTCGCCGGGCGAAGACCGTCGTCATGAAGTTGAGCGCGCCCAGGATCCCCGAGATGCCGACGAGCCCGAGGCCCACGATCCACAGGTCCGTCCCCGGGCCGGAGGCGAAGTCCGACTCGCTCAGCGGCGCGTAGCCGGTCCAGCCTGCGAACGCCGCGCCGCTCGAGGTCCCGAAGCCCGAGATGAGCACGAGCCCGCCGAACAGGAACAGCCAGTACGACAGGGCGTTCAGGCGCGGGAAGGCCATGTCGGCGGCGCCGATCTGGAGCGGCAGGAGGTAGTTCCCGAAGCCGATCCCGATGGGGCCCGCGAAGAACAGCATCATCAGCGTCCCGTGGATCGTGAACAGCTGCGAGTACGTCGATTCGTCGACGAACTGCAGGCCGGGCTGCGCCAGCTCGGCGCGCATCGCCTCCGCGAGCAGGCCCGCGAGCAGCATGAACCCGAACGCCGTGACGAGGTACGCGATCCCGATCCGCTTGTGATCGGTCGTGGTGACCCAGCCGGCGATGCCGTTCGAGGCGCCGGCCGCCGACGGGCCGCGCATGGCCGCCGACGCGCCGCGCATGGCCGCCGACGGGCCGCTCATGGCGTGCCGCCCGGTGACGCCGCCGGGGCGATCGATGCACCCCCCAGCCAGCCGGCGTACGTCGCCGCGTCGACGGCGCGGATCGTGAACGGCATCTGGTCATGGAGCAGGCCGCAGTACTCGGCGCAGGCCCCGGGATAGGTGCCCGGATCCGTGATCGTGAAGCTGAACGAGGTCGGGTGATTCGGGATGGCATCGCGCTTGAACAGGAACGCCGGGACGAAGAACGCGTGGTCGACGTCGAGCGAGGTCAGCTCGACCTGGATCGTCTCGTGCACCGGCAGGACCAGCTCGAGCGGCGCGCCGGGCTGGCTGGACAGCCGCGGACCACCGTCCGGATACGCCGCTGCCCAGCCCCAGCGGTAGGCCAGGACCTGGAGCTGGATCGCGGGCGGCCCCTGATCGTCGACCGCGTCGATCGTCCGGAGCGTGGCGATGAACAGGCCGATGACCGTCAGGAGCGGCAGCGCCGTCCAGATGACCTCGACGGCGAGGTTGCCGCGGGTCTGGGTCGGGAGCGG
>DASUHU010000086.1:0-7026 GCA_036273395.1 Candidatus Limnocylindrales bacterium | reverse complement strand
AGTGCGGGTTCACCCCGCAGTACGAGGGGCTCCAGGCGCTCAACGACCGCTACGGACCGAAGGGCCTCGTCGTGATCGGCTTCCCGTGCGACCAGTTCGGCCACCAGGAACCGGGCGACGACGCTGCGATCGAGGCGTTCTGCCGGTCGACCTATGGCGTGACGTTCCCGCTGACCACCAAGGTCGACGTGAATGGTTCCCAGACCCACCCCGTCTTCGCATTCCTCAAGCGGCGCGCGAAAGACCGGCTCGGCACGGCCATCAAATGGAACTTCACGAAGTTCCTCGTCGCCCCGGACGGCATCACCGTGAAGCGCTTCTCGCCGACCACGGAGCCGGTGAAGCTCGCCGGCGACATCGAGCGACTGCTCGGGGATGGGGTGAGGTAGGGAGAGGTGGAGCGGGAGACGGGATTCGAACCCGCGACATCTTGCTTGGGAAGCAAGCACTCTGCCAGCTGAGTTACTCCCGCTCGGGAGGGCGCCATTCTAGCCCGATCGACCGGACGTCGACCCATCCCGGATCGTGTTCGCGCCGATCACCGACTCGGCCCAGCGGGCGACTCCGAGCAGCGCGGCATCCTCACCGCGTCGCCCGAGCATCTGAAGCCCGAGGGGCATCTCGTTCGGTCCGCAGCCGGTCGGGAACACGAGCGCGGGAGCGCCGACGAGCGTCCATCGCGAGCAGAAGCGAGGGTCGCCGGTCGAGTCGGCGAGCGGGGCTTCGCCCGCGGCTGGCAGGGTGATCACGGCGTCATAGGTCCTCATCCATTGCTCGAACCGAGCGATGAGCACCCGCCGCTGACGCAATCCAGCCTCGTGCTCGGCGGGTGTCATTCGCGCGCCGCGCTCCCACAGCTCACGCGTTTCCTGGCTGATCTCGCAGCTGTCTCGAGGCACCCTCCGCCCGATCGTTCGCAACGACTCGTAGGCCATCAACGCCGGGACGAGATCCGGAGCGTCATCCAAGCCGTCCGGCAGTGCCGGGAACTCGATCCGCGCGCCGCGGGCCCGCAGGGCGTCGACATCGGCCAGGAACCGTTCCTGCATCGGAGAGGTCGCGAGCGACCAGTCGCTCGTCCGAATCGCCGCAAGGCGGGGCTCATGGGGCGACGGGGTCGAGAGCCAGTGCTCGACGGGATCGCCCGACAGGACGGCGGCGAGGAGGCCGGCATCATCGACGGAGCCGGCGAAGACCCCAACCTGGTCGAGCGTCGGCGAGAAGGCCATCGCCCCGCTCCGGGAGATCCGGCCCTCCGAAGGCTTGAACCCCACGACACCGCAGAACGCCGCCGGCCGGATCGTCGAGCCATTCGTCTGGCTGCCAACGGCCCCGGCGACGACACCGGCGGCCACGGCCGCCGCCGATCCCTGCGACGAGCCGCCGGGAGTCCGTGTCGGGTCATGGGGATTCCGGGTCGGACCGGGCGCGAAGTAGGCGAACTCGGTCGTCACCGTCTTTCCCAGCACGATCGCGCCCGCCGCCTCGAGCCTTCGGACTACCTCGGAGGATCGCGTCGGGATCCGATCCTCGAAGAGGCTCGATCCGTAGCGCGTCGGGATCCCGCGCGTGTCGAAGATGTCCTTGACCCCGATGGGCACCCCTCGGAGCGCACCGCCGGAAGCGCGGCGGTCGCGGCCATCGGCCAGCCGCAGGGCCCGGTCTTCATCCAGCCAGGCGAACGCCCGGATCTCGGGCTCGGTTGACCGGTACCGGGCCAGGGCGGCTTCCACCACCTCCCGACTCGTGCGTCGCCCTTCGGCGATGTCCATCGCGATGGCGCGGAGCCCGGGACCGGTTGCGGCGAGACTGCTGGACCTCGTCACCCGGGTCGTCTCCCGCGAAGCGTCAACTCAGCTCCACAGAAATCGGCCGATCGCGACGACCGCAACGGCGATCATCGCGATCCGCAGGGCGCCGGGCGAGAGACGCCGCCCGAAGGCCGCTCCGGCGAACCCGCCCAGGAACGAGCCGACGGCGATCAGGACGACGACGGGCCAGGACACCGGAGCGAGACCGATGAAGACGACGGCCGCGATCGCGTTGACCGTCGCCGCCAGCACGACCTTGAGGGCGTTCAGCCGCTGGGGCGTATCGGGAACGAACGTGCTGAGCAGGGCGAAGATGATGATCGACTGGGCCGCCCCGAAGTAGCCGCCATACACGGCTGCGCCGAAGACCAGGAACTTCGCGACCCGGCTCGATGGCGACGTCCCCACACCGCGGCGTGCGAGCCATCGCGTGATGAGCGGCTGGGCGGCGACCAGGACGATCGCTATAGAGATCAGGATCGGAATGGCCGCCCGGAAGACTCCGGCGGGCAGTGCCAGGAGGAGTCCGGCGCCGACCGCCCCACCCATGGCCGCCCAGAGCCCGAATGACCTGATCCGCGGCCGCTGTCCGGCGAGCTCTCGCCGGTACCCGTAGGCACCGCTGACCGACCCCGGCAGGAGGCCCAGCGTGTTCGAGACGTTGGCGACGACGGGTGGATACCCGAGTGCCAGCAGCGTCGGAAAGGTGATCAGGGTTCCCGAGCCCACGACCGTGTTGATCCATCCGGCTGCGGCGCCGGCGGCGAAAATCACCAGCGCGGTCTCGGGTGTCATCTCGCTGAGCGGCACGAACCGGAGAGCGGGAGGCGCGGCACGGTCGAGGGCGGCTCAGCTCGCGACCAGATCCTGGACACGCCGCCAGGCATCGGCGGATTCGGCGGCGAACTCGTCCGAGCGCCGATCGAAGAAGCTGTGCGGCGCGCCCGGATAGCTGTGGAGCTCATGCGGGATCGACGCGTGGGTCAGGGCCGCGTCGAAGGCCTCGATCGACTCCGGCGGAATGCCCGCGTCCGCGGCGCCGAACAGGCCGAGGACGCGGCCGTGCATCTCCCCGACGAGATCGGCCGGTGCCGGCGTGTCGCCGAAGCGGTGCTGGCCCGTGGGCAGGCCGTAGAAGCCGGCCACGCCGGCAAACCTCGGCTCGGCCCAGGTCGCGCAGAGGAACGCCAGTCGGCCGCCGTAGCAGAAGCCGATCGCGTACAGCCGGCGCCCGGGTCGCGCCCGATCGAGGTGCTCGGCGCCGGCGCCGATGTCGGCCGCGAGGTGCTCCCAGCGCGTCGCCTCGAGATGCTCGAGATAGGCGAACTCGTCGGGCCGCTCGCCGCCGCCGGCGGTCCGCGCGAAGTAGTCGATCGCGAGGGCATCGACCCCGATCTCGGCGCAGCGGAGCGCGAGCTCCTCGTAGTAGCGATGGAGGCCGCGGGCGTCGGGGAGGATGAGCATCGCTGCCTCGGATGGCGCTTCGCCGGCGAGGGCCTCGAAGGCCCGGAGGTGCGTCCCGTCCGCGGACGCGAGCTCGAAGGTCCGATGATCGATCGCGGCGCCGCGGATCGGCTCGATCGGTGGGCGGGCCCCGGCATCGAAGCACATTGCTGCGAGAAATCCTCCTGATCGCGCCGAGGCACACCACGCGCCCGGCGGCGGGGACCCCGGTCGCTGCCACGCTCGGGACACGGTAGGGCTGACGAGGGCAGCGCGCTCCCGCGGCGCGCGAGCGGTGATCGACGCCGGCCGGCGCGCGGTCGCGTGGCCGTGAGTCGAGCCAGCCGATGTGCAACGCGGCTGTGACGGGCGCTGCGGACGATGGACCGGCCCGACCGAGCCGCCCGGAGGACTCGCGGCCGCCTCGGGCTCCGGTGGAGGATCTCATGCACTCGTTGCGCATCCACGCGCCCCGTCGCCTGGCGACCGCGCTGGCCGCCGCGGGCCTGCTCGTCGGCATGACCGGCGGCCTCGCTCTCGCCGACGACGACCAGATCCAGCCCGTGGCCTTCAGCCACAACGTGATGGACGCCCCCGCGCCCGTGAACAGCGCGGTCTTCGGGACCGACGGCTCCCTCAAGCCCGGCCAGCTCATCTGCACCGGCCCCACCTCGACCGCGGCCAACGTCAACACGGACTGCGAGGCCACGCCGGGTCCCCACAACGAGACGTCGATCGCCGTCAACCCGACGGACCACGACAACATCATCGGCGGCGCGAACGACTACCAGCTTGGCCTCAACAACGGCGGCCACGTGACGGAGACGGTCCGCTCGCGCGCCCACGTGACCGTCGACGGCGGCCAGACGTGGTCCGAGTACCCGATCCTCTTCACCGGCGCCTACCAGGCCACGGGCGATCCATCGGTCGCCTTCGACGCCGCCGGACATGCCTATTACGCGACGCTCGGCTTCCGGTTCGTCGGCCCGGCCAACGTCCAGGCCCCGGACGTCCTCGTGGCGAACTCGGGCGACGGCGGCCGGACGTGGACCTCGAAGGTCGTCGCCCACGGCAGCGGCAACTTCGGGAGCGTGGGCCAGGACCTCGACAAGGAGTACGTCGCAGCCTGGGGCGACGGCAACGCGATCGTCGTGTTCGGCAACTTCATCCAGGGCCAGCAGGGGTCGTTCCTCGCCGCGCGGATCTACAGCTCCGTGACGCACGACGGCGGGGCGACCTGGTCGAGCCCCGTGGTCATCTCCGGTGACCTCGACGAAGCCTTCGTCGCGATCCCGACGATCACCCCGGACGGCCGGATCTTCGTGTCGTTCCTCAACACCGGCGACCTGACGACCGGGCGTGACACCTACGAGGTCGTCGAGGTCAGCCCGTCGAGCGGCGCTCGCCTTGCGGGACCGGTCGACGTCGCGCTCGTCATCGACGGCGCGACCGACTACCCGCTCGCGTTTGGGCGGCAGACCTACCAGGACAGCACCTTCCGGTCATGGGCAGCCGGCAACATCACGGCCGACCCCGCCAATCCCGGTCACCTGGCGGTCGTCTGGTCCGACATGCGCAACAGCGTGACGCCGGCGCCCGGCGATCCCTACAGCGCGGTCACCAACTCGGACGTGATCGTCAGCGAGTCGACCGACTACGGCCAGACCTGGTCCGCGCCGCAGGCGATCGCACTCGCCGGGGATCAATGGATGCCGTGGGGCGCGTTCGACGCCGCGGGCACCCTGCGAATCGGAACGTTCGATCGCTCGAGCGACCCGGCGAACCACCTGTACGACTACTCGCTCCTCTCCCAGACGGGCCCGTCGTCGTATGCGCGCAGCGTCGTGTCCACGGTCTCCTCGGATCCGACCCAGGGCAACCGCTGGTTCGCGACGACGTTGAACCCCGACTTCCCGCACCCGACCTCGTTCCTCGGGGACTACTCGAACATCGCCGTCGTCCCGGGCACGACCCATGTCGTCGCCTACTGGACCGACCTTCGAGAGCAGGCCTGCTTCGCAGGGACCTGCGCATCGGGTGAGGACGCGTACTTCGCGTACGCCTCCTGACCTCGTCTCGACGAGCGAGTGAAGCCCCGCCGCGATCGCGGCGGGGCTTCCCTATGTGCCGTCAGATCGGACGGAGCATCACCAGCGCCGGCCAGCGTTCCTCAACCACGTGAGCGCGACGGCATCGACGTTGCGGGAGGCCCATGACCGCCCGACCCTGACCACGAGGAACTCGTCGCGCACGTCGCCGACCGCGCGAAGACGATCACGCCAGGCCTTGGGCTCTTCCTCGGTATCGATGAGCCAGGCCTGGTCGAACGGCCGGCTCCAGCTCGCGGCGGTCTTGAGCAGGCGCTCGACGAGGTGGGTGTCGCGCTCGGGTCGCTGGAGCTCGTAGGTGATCAGCAGGATCATTCCTGTCGCACCTCAGAATCCGTTCCTCGTGTGGCGGCTACGGAACCCTCCGACGCCTTTATACGACAAGTGGTTGCAGCCGGATCGGCGATTCGTGGAGCGGGCAGTCGGTCGAGCGCAGCCGTCCGGACCCGGCTTCCCATCCAGACCAGTACGGAGGTCCGGGTCGACGATCGAGGCCGGACCCGTCACAGTCCGAGCCATGCCGAGATATCGACGGCGATGGACCCCGACCATCGTCCGGAACGCCGATGGTCACGATCCCTGGTGGGACCTCGACGGCGGCGCCGCCCGCGCCATCCGCGGCCGGGCGAGAGCGAAGGCGCGTCTGGCGCTCGTGCTCGCCCTCGCGGCGGATCTCGCCGTGCTCGGTGCGTGGGCTGCCCAGGTTGGCCTGACGAGGGCCCTCGGCCTCCACGGATAGCGCTCCGTCGCGGGCATCGCCCGCCGCGGAGGTAGGCTCGGGACATGTCCCTCTCGTCGGTCCAGGTGGCGACCCTCCTGGCCGCCTTCGTCGCATCCGCGGTCGAGTTCGTCGAGGCGGCAACGATCGTCCTCGCGGTGGGAACGACCCGCCAGTGGCGCTCGGCCCTCGTCGGCACCGGAGCGGCGGTCGTTGCGCTGGCCGCGCTCGTCCTCGTGTTCGGCGCGGCGATCGCGGTCTTCGTCCCGATCGCCGTGCTGCGGCTTGTGGTCGGCGCATTCCTGCTGATCTACGGCCTCCAATGGCTGACCAAGGCGGTGCTCCGGGCCGGTGGCGCGCAGGCCAAGCACGACGAGGCCGCGATCTACGCCCGGGAGATCGCAGCCCTCCGCGACGATGTCCCCGTCGCGGCCGAGGGGATCGACTGGGTCGGGTTCACCGTCGCCTTCAAGGGCGTCCTGCTCGAGGGCCTCGAAGTCGCGTTCATCGTCGTGACCTTCGGCGCGTCCGCCGGGATGCTCGGACCGGCGGCCGGGGGCGCGGCCGCGGCCGGCGTGCTGGTGCTGGTCGTCGCTGCGCTCGTCCATCGGCCGCTGACCCGCGTCCCCGAGAACGCCATGAAGTTCGGGGTCGGGCTCATGCTCGTGACGTTCGGCTCGTTCTGGTCGGGCGAGGGGATCGGGGTGGCCTGGCCCGGCGACGACCTCGCCATCCTGTGGCTGCTCGCGGGCTACGCCGTCGTCGCCCTCGGCGGCGTCTGGTTCGTCCGGCAGCGGCTCGCCGCCCGCCGAGCCGGCCTCGGGAGCGTGTCGTGACCTGGCTCCGGCGCTTCGGCGCGTTCTGGTACGACTTCCTCGTCGGCGATCGCTGGGAGCTGTTCGTGGGACCGATCCTCGTCCTCGTCGTCGTGGCGGCCCTCATCGCC